>CAKZJN010000148.1 GCA_936943465.1 uncultured Rhodoferax sp. | reverse complement strand
ACCGGGTTCAGCATTGGCGGCGTGGCCCCGATTGCACACGCCAAGCCCTGCGTCACGCTGATGGATGAGGACCTATTCCGGTTTGACGACATCTGGGCCGCCGCCGGTCATCCGCATGCGGTGTTTCAGTTGACGCCCAACCAGTTGTGCTTTCTGGCTGGTGTGAGCGAGTCAGACGTGGTGGAGTGGCCGCTTTCGGATATGCCCGCCGGCGCACGCAAGGTCTTATCCGACCGATGCGCTTCGGTGCAAGCTGCCGGACAGACTTCTATGTCACCCTGCGTGTCGGTGTGCCGCATGGACGAAACCCGTGACGCGTGTCTGGGCTGCCTGCGCACCCGCAAAGAATTAACCGATTGGTCCACCATGGACCCAGAGGGCAAGTACGCGGTCTGGACCGCGATTGCCCAGCGCTTGCAAGGTCGAATGGCATGAAACAAATCACCTTTTATCTCGACTTCATTTCGCCCTACGCTTACCTTGCTTTTGAGGAGTTGCCGCAGGCGCTGACAGGCTTGAGTTATTCGGTGCGCTACAAGCCGGTGGGCTTGGGCTTTCTGTTGCGCCACCACGGCAGCCTGGGCCCCGCTGAAATCCCTGCTAAGCGCGACTGGACCTACCGCCATGTGATGTGGCTGGCCCACAGCAAGGGCGTACCGCTGGACATGCCCGCAGTGCACCCCTTTAACCCGATGAGCCTGCTCCGCCTGGCCGTAGCCACCGATGCACAAGGTGAACCCAACCGCTATGTGTGCGAAACCCTGTTTCGCCATGTGTGGACGGGTGGCGCCGATGCCGCCAATGTCGAGCGCCTGCAGGCCATCACCGATGCACTGCAACCGGCGCGTGACCCGGCTGACGAGTCGGTCAAGGCGCAACTTAAGGCCCACACCGATGCAGCCATTGCCGCTGACGTATTTGGTGTACCTGCTTTCGAAGTCGATGGCCGGGTTTTCTGGGGGCTGGATGCGCTACCCATGTTGCGCCGCTATCTGGAGGGTGATGCCTGGTTTGAAGGGCCCCATTGGGACTCCACCCGAACGCTTCCCTCCGGGTTGCCGCCGCGCAAACCCTGAGTTCGGCTTGAGCCCACGGCCCCCGCAGACACAACAAGAATCAGGAGGAAACCCTTTCCATGCCCAATGCATTTAACTTCAATGCGTCCCCGTTTGACTGCCTGACCCAGGACGAGCAGCGGCTGGTGCGCGATAACGTCGACGTGGTGTACTTTCCGCGCGACGAAACCATTCTTGATGTCGGCATAGCGCCCACCCACCTGTTCGTCATCATCAAGGGCTATGTGAGCCAGATGGAAGGGACCGAGGTGCTCACTTCTTACGGACCGGACGACAGCTTTGACGGACGCGGCTTGGTGGCCGGCAAAGTGAGCAGTCGCTTTGTGGCGGCCGAAGAAGTGGTGGCCTACCAGCTTGCCAAGCAGGCGGTGAGCGACCTGATCGCATCCAACGCCACCTTCGGTGCGCTGCTGTTTTCGGACCTGAGCAACAAACTCAGCGCCCTGTCGGAGCGTCAGAACCAGCACGAATTGCAGAGTCTGACCATGTCGCGGGTGGACGAGGCCTATCTGCGCCCCGCGCTGTTTGTCGACTTTGACACCGATATTTTGTCCATCGTCCGCATCTTTCATGAAAAGCGCACCTCCAACGTGCTGGTGCGCGATGCCCGCGCACAACCGGAGCGCCTGGGCATCTTTACCGCCACGGCGGTACAGCGTGCCATTCTGGACGGACGCCCGCTCGACAAACTACCGGTGGGGGATCTGGCCAACTTCTCGCTGATTGAGGTAAAGCCTTCCGATCAGCTAGGGGACGCCATGGCGGTCATGTTGCGGAATCGGGTTCACCGCGTGGTCGTGGTGGAGGAGGACCGCAGCATCGTCGGCATTCTGGAGGCGCTGGACCTGTTCTCGTTCCTGTCCAATCAGTCCCACTTGATCACTGAAAAAATCGAGGACGCCACCGATCTGGAGGGCTTAAGCCAGGCAGCCGCCCAGATCACCCGCATGATTGCGCTGCTGCACCGCAGTGGTTCCCGCGTGAACCTGATTGCCAAGCTGGTGCAGCAACTCAACGCACGTCTGTTTGAACGTGCCTGGCAACTGATTGCGCCGGCGGAACTGGTGCAAAACAGTTGCCTGTTTGTGATGGGCAGCGAAGGCCGGGGCGAGCAATTGCTCAAGACCGATCAGGACAACGGCCTGATCATGCGCGACGACTACACCCCTCCGACCGATCTGGCCGACATCTGCAACCGGTTCTCGCAGGCGTTGGCCAGTTTTGGCTACCCTGAGTGCCCCGGCAAAATCATGGTCAGCAACCCCGACTGGCGCAAATCGGTTAGCGAATTTGCCCAGATGACGCGGCAGTGGCTGATGATGCCCGACGGCGACAACCTGATGAAGCTGGCGATCTTTATGGATGCGCACGCCGTTTGTGGCGACGCCCATTTGCTGGACGAGGTGCAGCAGGCACTCAGCAAACTGGCAACCGATAACGACGCCATGCTGGGCCGCTTTGCTTCGGCCATCGATGCGTTCGGCACCAGCACCGGTTGGTGGAACCGTTTGCTGGGCCTGAACGAAGCGTCGCCCCAGCTCAACATCAAGAAAGAAGGCATTTTCCCGCTGGTGCACGGCGTACGCAGCCTGGCGCTGGCCAACCGCATCACCGAAACCAGCACCACGACGCGCATCGCTTCATTGATCGCCTGCAATGCCCTGTCGCCCGAGATGGGCGGCGACCTGACCGACAGTCTGCACTTCTTCATGGGCCTCAAGCTCAAGGCCGGATTGGCCGAACTGGACACGGACCGCCTGGTCACCGGTGCCATTGACGCCGAGCGCCTGAGCAGCCTGGACCGGGACCTGCTGAAAGACACGTTAGGCGTGGTGAAGCGGTTCAAGGTGCTGCTGCGCCTGCGCTTCCATCTGGAGTCCATCGGATGATGAGCGAACACGTCCCGTTTCCGGTGCGCCTGTGGCGTGCGCTCAAGCGTGAGTGGCTGATTTACCACCTGGGGCATCCCGAGTTCCGCTTTATGTTCGACAAGCCGCCCGAAGACGAATGGGTGTCGATCGACTGCGAAACCACCGGCCTGAACGTCAGCAAGGACGAAATCATCTCGATTGGTGCGGTGCGCATCAAGGGCAACCGCATCATGACCAGCGAACGGCTGGAGTTGCTGGTGCGCCCGGAGCGTGGCGTGTCAGCGGAGAGCGTGAAGATTCACCGCCTGCGTGAGCAGGATGTAGCCCAAGGCCTGCCGATCGACGAAGCCATGAAACAACTCATGCGCTTTATCGGCAGCCGCCCGTTGGTCGGTTATTTCCTGGAGTTTGACGTGGCCATGGTGCACAAGGCGCTGTTTCCGATGCTGGGGCAGGGCTTGCCGCAACACAAGATCGAGGTGTCTGGCATGTATTACGACTACAAGTACCGCCAGCTACCCGCCCACGCGCGCCAGAGCACGCCGCAGATTGACCTGCGTTTTGACACCATGATGGCCGATCTGGGCCTGCCGGTGCGGGAAGCACACGATGCCCTAAACGATGCGGTCATGGCGGCGCTGGCTTTCATTAAGTTGCGGCAACTCAAGGACTGAGGGTACTTTTTCGTGCCCGATGGCACAACGCGGTGTCAGTGCCGTGTTCATTGGTAATATGTTGTTTGGCGCTGCAAAGCGCACGTTGGCCGGGCGCGTTTGACAAGTATTAACAGGTTTTTGCCATGAACCCCATGACGACCCCTTCGGACCCACGGTCCGCCGGTTTTTTTAGTTACCACGGTTGGTTGGCACCGGGGGTGCGCCTGTTCCGTGGCCTGAGTTTTACCTCCAAGTCGGCCTGGGTTCTGGGCACCATGCTCATTCCCATCGTGGTCTTGCTGGTGCAGTTGTATCGCACCAATGCGGACACGGTGGATGTCGCCCAGATGGAGCGCCAGGGCCTGGTGTATGTCAACACCGTTGCCAAGCTGATTCAGGATGTGTCCGAACTGCGTTCTGCCGCGGTATTCAAGTCGGCCGATCTGGCGGAAAAGCAGAAACGTGTGGAAACCTCCTGGAGCCAAGTGCGCCAGGTCCAGGCGGATCCGGCTTTGGGCTTCACGGCTGAAACCCGTGAAACCTTTGGCAAGGTCGACAAAGGCGTGCAGGAACTGCTACGAAACCCGGTTCTGGCTTCGCCCGATGAGTCCTTCATGGCGGCAACCGCGGTAGTCGATTCGGCCTTGGTCTTGCTGTCAGATGTGGGCGATGCTTCGCAATTGGCATTGGACCCCCAACTCGACACCTACCACATGATGAATCTGGTGGTGATTGCCGGCCCGCGTTACGCCGATTACCTGGCCCGGCTCCAGACCCTGGGTGCGCTGACCTTGGCCAATGGCGGTAAATCCATCCCTGCTGCGCGCGTGCGGGCCATGGAGCGCTATCTAACCCTGATTGACTACCTGGATCCGATATATGAGGCCTCTTATCACCGGGGGATTGAAACCTTCCCCGAGGTGGCCAAGACCATGGACATGAAGGGCGTGGACAGCAGCCGCGAGGCCTTGATGGCCGCGCTCGAAAAGCAAATTATGGGAGGTGCGCCCGAAGGGGAACTGGCTGCATTTCAGAGCATTGCGACCCCGCCGGTTGAAAAGCAACTGCTGCTGAACCAGCAAATTGCGGCCCGACTGGACATCCGCCTACAAGAGCGGATTGACTCCTTCACGCGCGACATTCAGCTCCAATTTGCGCTGCCCTCGGTAGCGCTGTTTGTCACGCTCTACCTGATGCTGGCGTTTTACAAGGTGATGCGGGGCGGTTTGGCGCTGGTCAGCCGCCACCTAAATGAATTGGCGGAAGGCGATTTGCGCAACCGTCCGATTGAGCCGCGCGGCCGCGATGAACCGGCCGCCCTGATTCTGGACTTGCACAAGGTGTACGACTCCATGCGCGACCTGATCCGGCGGGTGCGGCATTCGGCCAAGGAACTGGCCATGACCAGTGGCGAGGTTTCCCGTGCCAGCATGGATTTGTCGCAGCGTACGGAAGACGCAGCTTCCAACCTAGGCCATCAGGCTAGCGCTGTCGGTGAGATTGGCGACCAGGCCAAGCAGTCGGCTCAGCGCACCCGCGAGGCTGCCGTTATGGCGCAGGGCAACGCCGGTGTGGCCGAAGAGGGCGGCACCATCATTGAATCGGTGATCACCACCATGCGCAATCTGCAGGAGTCTTCGCGCCGGATCAGTGACATTATTGGCACCATCGACGGCATTGCCTTCCAGACCAACATCCTGGCGCTGAACGCAGCGGTTGAAGCCGCACGGGCCGGCGAGCAGGGCCGCGGTTTTGCCGTGGTGGCTACCGAGGTGCGTGCGCTGGCAGGACGCAGTGCCTCTGCGGCCAAAGAGATCAAGGAACTCATCACCGCCAGCGTAGACCAGATATCCGTGGGTGCCGATGTGGTCGAGCGCGCCGGCTACAACATGTCGGAAATCGTGGCCAACGCCAAGCAGATCAACCACTTCCTGAACGACATTGCCGGAGCCACCAGTTCACAGGCCGACCGGGTTGATGACATCGTGGACGCCATCAGCCAGCTCGATGCCCACACCCAGCAAAACGCCGCGTTGGTGGAAGAAACCAGTGCCTCGGCCGAGTCGCTCAGCAATCAGGCCGACCAGTTGACCAACGAAATCGCGCGCTTCAAGGTGTCCTGACGCCCTGTCTGCCAGGGCATCTGCTCAGGCAGGCCCTAGCCCGTAGGGTGCAGGCACCAGATTCACGATCTTGGAGTACAGCGCGCGGTATTCGCCGGTGGGGCCGGACCAGGGGTCTTTGTTGGCCTCAAAGGCTGCGTCAATGCCGGCCCAGTCCTGCGGTGCAAGGCGCTTTACCGCCATGGGCAGCAATTCCTTTTCTTCCAGGCTGATGTGCTTCCAGGTGCTTTCGATGTAGCGCAGCGCCAACGCCTCAAAAACGGCAAAGGCTTTGGCATCGGCCGCTTTGTAGGTTTGCAGGGCAGTGCGCAGATTCAAGGTGCTTTGGGCACCCTTTTCGTGGTCGTCCTGCAGTTTGGCAATCAGCGCCTGTGCGTCGGGCACCACCTCCAGAATTTTGATGAACAGCACGTCGTCCTCTTTGGGGTGGTGCAGCTTGTCTGGTACTTCGGTGATGTATTCAATGAGCGCTTCCAGCAACTCAAAGTCGGGCTGTTTGGTGCCGTTGTGAATGCTGTCCAGCACATGGCGGAAAGCCTGCACGACGGCGCCCAGGGCGCGGTGCTCGGCGTGGATGATGTCAATGGCTCGCATAGAGGTCTTCGTAGTGTGTGAAATGCGTGGCGACTCAATGGGCTGCAACACCCAGCCAGCCGTCAAGTAACGCGCTGTCGTCCAGCAGCGTTTGCGCCGGGCCCAGGTACACGCTTTTGCCCCGCTCCAGCACCAGCGCTTGCTTGGTTAGCGGCAGGATCTGGCGGGCGTGTTGCTCGACCAAGATCACGGCCATGCCGCTTTCCTCGGCCAGTTGCTGAATGATGGCCAGCAATTCCTGCACGATCAGCGGCGCCAGCCCTTCCAGTGGCTCATCAAGCAGCAGCAGTTTGGGGTTGAGCATGAGGGCACGGCCAATCGCCAGCATCTGCTGTTCGCCGCCCGAGAGCTGGTTGCCCATGTTGGCGCGGCGTTCTTTCAGGCGCGGGAACATGGCGTAGATTTTTTGCAGATCCCAGTGGCCCTGGGTTCGCACTACGCTCAGGTTTTCTTCGACGGTGAGCGAGGCAAAAATGTCGCGCTCCTGCGGCACCCAACCCAGCCCTAAGTGGGCGCGGGCATACGCCTTGACCGTTGCCAGGTCGGCACCTTCCCAGCGCATGCTGCCTTTGTGAAAGCGGGTGGCGCCCATCAGCGTGGACAAGAGCGTGGTCTTGCCCATACCGTTGCGGCCCAACAGCGAGAGGCTGTCACCGGCCTGCAGCGTGAGCGAAATGTCTTCTAGAACGATAGCCTCGCCGTAGCCGGCCCAGACGTTTTTCAGTGTCAGCAATTCAGACATGGGCAGCCTCTCCGAGGTAGACCTCTTTGACCTGGGGGTCGTTGGCAATTTGCTGGGGCGTGCCTTGCGTGAGCAGGGCACCGCTCACCAACACCGAGATGGTGTCGGCAAAGCGGAACACCAGGTCCATGTCGTGCTCGATCAGCAGAATGGTTACGTCGCGCGGCAGCGCCGCTATCGACTCAAACAACGCGCGGCTCTCCGATGTGGGAACGCCTGCCGCGGGTTCATCCAGCAGCAGCACCGAAGGCTTGGCCGCCAGCGCTAGCGCTATTTCGATCAGCCGCTGCTTGCCGTAGGCCAGGTTGCGCGTCTGCTCGTGTGCCACATCGAGCAGCTTCAGGGTGCGCAACAGCTCAGCGGCTTCTTCCACGGCCTGTGTGTGCGCGCCAACCGGTTTCCAGAATTTGGCACTCAGACCCAGGCGCTCGTTGACGGCCAGCACCACCGATTCCAGCACTGTGAGCTCGGAGAACAGACGATTGATCTGAAAGGTGCGGGCCAGCCCGCGTTTGACGCGCTGGTGTTGCGCCAGCGTGGTCACATCCTTGCCTTGCAGGGTGACGCTGCCGCTGGTGGGCTCCAGAAAACCGGTGAGCAGGTTGATCAGTGTGGTTTTGCCCGCACCGTTGGGGCCAATCAGTGCGTGGCGCGCCCCCGCTTCCACATTCAAAGTGACATCGTTGGTGGCGACAAAGCCACCGAATTTTTTTACCAGATGGCTGGTTTGCAATGCGATGGTCATGTGCGTGCTCCCATGCCAAGACTCGCCCCGGCGCGGCGCAGGCCGCCCATTACGCCATCGCGTGCAAACAGCACAATCGCCAGCAGCAGGGCACCCAGCCAGAACTGCCAGTACTCGGGGTTCATGTCCGACAGCACATGGTGCGCTGACATGAACACAATGGTGCCGATGATGGCGCCATACAAACTGCCCGAACCGCCCAGCACCAGAATCAGCAGCAACTCGGCCGAGCGGTTGAAGGACAGCACATCGAGCGCCACAAACTGCGTGGTCTGCGCCATCAGTGCACCGGCTACACCGGCATAGGCCGCGCCCACCGTGTACACCGCCGCCAGCCGCCGGTTCACCGGCGCACCCAGCGCAGGCATCCGGGCCACGTTCAGGCGAATGCCCTTAAGGCCGAGGCCAAACGGGCTGTGTACTAGCTTGCGCGCCGCCCAGAACAGCAAAAATAGCACGGCCAGCGCGTACCAGAACGCGGTCTTGCCCACCATGTCAAAGCGGAACTGGCCCAGCACCGGCTGCATTTCCATACCCTGCAGACCATCGACGCCGCCGGTGATCGAGGTCATTTTGTTGGCCAGCTCAAACAGCATCATGGCCACGCCGAGCGTCACCATCAGGCGCGTCAGGTCGGCACCGCGCAGCACCAAGAGGCTGGTCAGCAGACCCAGCGCCGCACTCACCGTCGCCGCAACGGCCAGACCGCTCAAAGGTTCACCCCAGCCGTGCGATGCGAGCAAACCGGCGGTGTAGGCACCCAGCCCGAAGAAGGCCGCATGTCCCAGCGAGACGATGCCGGCGTAACCCAGGATGAGGTCGAGCGAGAGGCAGAACAGCGCAGTGATGGCCATCTGCGTGAGCAGTACCAGGTTGTCGGGAAACACAAAGTAGGCGGCGATGGGCAGCAGCCAGAACGCGAACTCGGCCGGTTGCCAACGGTCGGCATTCTGTAGCTGGGTCACGGCCAGGGATGGCTGTGTGGTTGGAGGGCTGTGCATGGTTTGTCTTTTCCTATTGGGTTCTGTCTATTCGTCTTTTTTGTCTTCGCTATTTCTGGCGTCTGTTTTGGGTGGCCACCGGCGGTGGGGTAGATACCACCGCGGATGTCCCCCGCCCGCTCGAGCGGGCTCCTCCTCTATTTCGCTGCGGCATCCACCCCACCACCATTGGCTGCGAGCAATTGGGCGGAACAGAGGAAGAAGACCTAGCGCGCCGCTGTCCGGCCAAACAGGCCTTGCGGGCGGAACACCAGCATCACCACCATCACCGCGTAGATGACGAAGGATCCGATTTCGGGCACGTAATATTTACCGGCCACATCGACCACGCCGAGGATCAGCGAGGCCACCAGCGAGCCGGTGATACTGCCGCTGCCGCCCACCGCCACCACGATCAAAAAGTACACCACGTACTTCACGGGAAAACCGGGGTCAAGGCCCAGCATTTCCACGCCCATGGCGCCACCCAGACCGGCCAGGGCCGTGCCCAGTGCAAAGGTCAGTGTGAAGATGCGTTCCACGTTGATGCCTACACCGCGTGCCGCACGCGGGTTGTCTACCGAAGCCCGCAACTGCGCGCCAAAGCGGGTTCCGCTCACCATGGCCTGCAGGCCAAAGGCAATCGCGCCACTCACCACGATCAGGAACAGGCGGTACACGCCCATGTCCAGGCCCGGCAACTTAAACTGCCCGCGCAACATCTCCGGCAGGGCCAGCGGCTGCTGGTTGGCACCGAACAGGTAGTTGGCACCGGCCATCGACATGAACACCAGGCTGATGGAAAAAAGCACCTGGTCCAGATGCGTAGCGCCATACAGCCGGCGGTACAACACGCGCTCCAGAACTACCCCCACGGCCGCCGTCGCCGCTGCCGCCAGCGGCAGCGACAGCAGAAACGGAACGCCGGCACGGTTCAGCAGGGTCACGCAGACATAGCCGCCGACCATGGCAAACGCGCCATGGGCCAGATTGACAAAGTTCATCAACCCCAGCGTGACCGACAGGCCCACGCTGATGAGGAACAGCAGCATGCCCGAGGCAATGCCATCAAAGAGTACGGTCATGGCTTAGGGCTGGAAGCTTATTGCTTGGCCGGGTCTTTGAAGTTGGGCACCTGATCGAACTCGACGTTCTGCAGCTTGCCGGCCACCTTTTCTACCTTGCGGATGTAGATGGTCTGCACGATGTCGCGGGTTTGCGGGTCGATACTGATGGGGCCGCGCGGGCTGGTCCAGGACATGCCCTTGGCGGCGGCCAGGAACTTGTCGCCGTCTGAGTCACCGCCAGTCTTTTCCAGTGTCTTGGCAATCAGTTGCAGGCCGTCGAAGCCGGCCACTGCCATGTAGCCGGGGCGCATGTTCGGGTAGGCCTTGGCGAAGGCGGCGGTAAAGGCCTTGTTCTCGGGCGAGTTGTGGCTTTCGGCGTACTGCATCGAGTTGACGATGCCCAAAGCGCCATCGCCCAGGCTGTCCAGTATGTCTTCGTCGCTCAGGTCGCCGGTGGCGATGATGCGGATGCCGGCTTTGGCCAGATCGCGCTCTACAAAGCCCTTGATGAAGGCAATGGTCTGCTCACCCGGCGGCACAAACAGGAACACGGCCTCGGGCGCTGCATCCTTGATTTTTTGCAGGAAGGGCGCGAAATCGGGGTTCTTCACGGGGGTGCGCACTTCGCCCACCACCTGGCCACCGGCCGCAGTAAAGGTCTTCTTGAATTGGGTTTCGGCATCGTGACCGGGGCCAAAGTCGGCCACCAGCGTAAACACCTTCTTGATCTTGTTCTTGGCGGCCCAGGAGGCGATGGGTGCGGTGACCTGCGGCAGCGTGTGCGACACGCGCAGGATGTAATCCGACTTGGTGGTGATGGCTGAGGTGGCGGCGTTCATCACGATCATGGGCTTCTTGGCCTCGGTGGCGATGGGGGCTACTGCAAAGGCCGAGGGCGTGAGGCCAAAGCCGGCCAGGATGTCCACCTTGTCTTTCACCACCAACTCTTGCGCGGCGCGCTTGCTGATCTCGGGTGCCACGCCGGTGTCGTCCTTGATGATGAGTTCGACCTTGCGGCCGCCCAGGCTGCCGCCGGCTTGCGCCAGGTACAGGCGGGCACCGCTTTCAATCTGCTTGCCGTAAGAGGCGAAGGGGCCGGACATGGGCAGCACCATGCCGATCTTCAGGGGTTCGGCGGCATGGGCAAAACTGCCCAGTGCCAACAGGGCGGCACCGGTCAGGGCGGATAGAAAGTGGCGTTTGTTTATGGGGTTCATGGAAGTCTCCTAGGTTTCTTGGTATTCAGGATGCGTCGGGTTGCACGGCAGGGGCCGCGTTGGCAAAGGCGGGCAGCGCGCTGCAGGCGGCGTCAATGGCACGAATGGCGGGGTAGGGCGTCAGGTCGACCTTGAAGCGGCGCGAGCTTTCCACCTGCGATACCAGGTAGATGTCGGCCAGGCCCGGCGCGTCGCCAAAGCAAAAATCGCCACGTTTTTTGTCGGCTTGCAGCAGCGCTTCGAGTGCGTCAAAGCCGGCGCAAATCCAGGTGCCAGCCCATTGGTTGATGGCCGCATCGTCTGCGCCAAAGCTGGCCCGCAGCGTGTCCAGAATGCGCTTGTTGTTCACCGGGTGGATGTCACAGCCGACGATGGCGGCCAGCGCGCGCACATGGGCACGGTCGTTGGCGTCGGCCGGTAGTAGCGCGGGCGTGGGGTAGCGTTCTTCGAGCCACTCGATGATGGCCACCGATTGGATCAGTACCTGACCATCCACTTCCAGCGCGGGCACCAGGCCCTGCGGATTCAAGGCTTTGAATGCGGCCTCCTGGTGCGCGTTCTTGCGCAGGTCGACGGCTACGTTTTCGTACTGCAGGCCCTTGAGGTTGAGGGCGATGCGGGTGCGGTGGGAGGTGCCGCTACGGAAGAATTGATGGAGCTTCATGATTGGTCAAGACAGTTACTGACGTTCCAGCCATACAGCCACTCCATCGCGTCATAGAAGCGCTCTTGCGGGCGGTTTTTCCACAGGGAGTTGCGCACCAGACGCTCGACACCGGCGGCGTGGTACAGGCGGCCCATCTCACGACCGGACAGCACGATGCGGGCGGTGCGGGCGACGCGCGACTTCTGGTACAGCGCCAAGGCTTGGTCCCAGTCGTTGTTGTGTACCCGCAGGGCTTCGCCCAGCGTGACGGCGTCTTCGAGTGCCATGCAGGCACCTTGCGCCATGTATTGCGTGGTGGGATGTGCTGCGTCACCCAGGATGGTGGCGCGGCCATAGACCCAGGTGCCAATCGGCTCGCGGTCAGCCGTGGCCCAGCGGCGCCAGGTCTTGGGCAGGTCGATCAGTTGGCGCGGCTTGGCGGCAATGCCCTGAAAGTAGCTTTGCACTTCTTCCTTGCTGCCGTCGGTGACGCCCCATTCTTCCTGCTTGCGGCTGTGGAAGGTCACCACCACGTTGTATTGCTCGCCGCCGCGCAACGGGTAGTGCACCAGGTGGCACTTGGGGCCGGCCCACAGGCTGGCGGCGTTCCATTGGAGGTTTTCGGGAAAATCCGCTTTGTCGATGACGGCGCGGTACACCACATGGCCGGTCACGCGCGGTGGGTCGTTTACATACTGCGCACGCACCACGCTCTTGCCACCATCGGCGCCAATCAGCGCCTGGCCGACCCAGCGCTTACCGTTCTGGTCGATGGCGGTGACGGTGTTTCCGTCCTGCTCGATCTTCTCGATCCGGGTGCTGGTGAAGAACTCCACATTGGGGCTCTCCTGCACGCCTTCGAGCAGCGAGGTGTGGATGTCCACGCGGTGGATCACGGCGTAGGGGTTGCCAAAACGCTTGCGAAAAGCTTCGCCGGTTTCGAGCTTGCCAATCTGGTACTCGTCAATGGCGTCGTGCATCACCATGTGGTCGGTGTAGACGGCACGGCCGCGTGCCTTGTCGCCAATGCCCAGCGCGTCAAAGGCGTGGAAGGCATTCGGCCCGAGTTGGATGCCGGCGCCAATCTCACCGATCTGCTCGGCCTGTTCAAACACCTGCACCTTGAAGCCGCGCTGGAGCAGGGCCAGGGCTGCGGCCAGGCCGCCAATGCCGCCGCCGGAAACCAGCACAGGAAGGTTGGAGGCGGGATTCGCTTGGGTCATGTTGTGTGTCCTTCGGGCAAGGGTTTACTCAGCATCGCCAATGGTCAGGCGCACATCGCCGACCTGGTCAATGTGGCCGGTGATGACGTCGCCGCTTACCACCGCACCCACGCCTTCGGGTGTGCCGGTGTAGATCAGATCGCCGGGTTGCAGGTGGTAGAACTGCGACAGGTCGGCCAGTAGTTCGGGGATGTTCCAGATCAGTTGCGACAGATCGGCCGACTGCTTTTGCACCCCGTTCACCGACAGATTGATAGCGCCGCTTTGCAGTACGCCCAAGGCGCCTTGCGGAACGATCTCGGTGCACACGGCAGACTTCTCAAAGTCCTTGCCCAGGTCCCAGGGGCGACCCTGGTCACGCGCCACCAGTTGCAGGTCGCGGCGGGTCATGTCGAGCCCTGCGGCATAGCCATAGACCATGCGGGCGGCGTCCGACTCTTTCACGCGGAAACCTTCGGCACCAATAGCCACCACCAGTTCCATCTCGTAGTGGTAGTTGGTTGTGCCGCAGGGGTAGGGCACGGTGGCGCCACTTTCCACCAAAGCAGAGGCCGCCTTGGTGAAGTAGAACGGGCGCATGGTGGACTTGTCCACCGGGCGGCCCATCTCAACGGCGTGGGCGTGGTAGTTGCGGCCCACGCAGAAGATGCGGTTGACCGCAAAGCGTTGGTCCATGCCGCGTACGGCCAGGGAGTGGGTGGGGGCAGGAACGAAGAGGTAGTTGCTCATGGTGTGTTGTTCTTTATCGTGTTGAATTAGGTGCGGACTTCGTAGACGCCGAGTTTCTTTTGCAGCGGCGCATCGTCCGCAATGAAGACATAACTCGCCTGCGTCGGCGACTGGTTTTTCAGGGTGATGGGCGTGTAACCGGGGATGCAGCAGGTGTCCGCCTCGCCCAGTACAAAGCTGTTGGAATCCGCGCTCACCGTGGCGCCACCTTCAATCACATGGAACACCATCGCAGTGGAGCGCGCGGGCAGGTTGAGCGTTTCGTTGGGCCGCAGCATCAGGGCGGAGAAGCCCAGAATCTTCTGGGCATCGGCGCCGGTTTCGGGGTTGATATAGGCCACCTGCACCGACTCAATCTCGGGCTGCGTGCGTGCCAGGGTTTCGAGCGCAGCGCGCACATCCACCCAGGGGTAGCGCAGCATCGGGAAGGCATTGGGGCTGCGGGCAAAAACCGGTGCGGGAACCACGCCACCGCGCTGGTAGGCCAGGCCTGCGGCATCGCTGGTCACCGTCTGCGCCTTGCCTTCGGCAACGTAGGATGCCTCCATGTAATAGACCATGGGCAGGTCCAGCACGTCGAGCCAGACCACGGGCTTGTCGCCATCGTGGCCATGTTCGTGCCAGAGGCCGGTGGGCGTGAGGATCAGGTCGCCGCGCTGCATCATGCACTTTTCGCCATCGACCGTGGTGTAGGCGCCTTCGCCCTCCACAATCATGCGCACCGCATTGGGCGTGTGGCGGTGGGCCGGTGCCCATTCGCCGGGCAGCAGCAACTGCATGCCCAGATAAATCGTGGAGCTGGCCTGCATTTTTTCCAGACCGTGGCCGGGGTTGGCCAGCACCAGCACGCGGCGCTCGGCCTTTTCCATCGGCGTGAGTTCGCCGGCCTTGAGCAGGAGCGGACGCAGGGCCTGGTAGTTCCAAGCGGTGGCGCGGGTGCGTGGGGTGGGCTTGCCCGGTGGCAGCACCGCGCGCAGGCTGGGCCACAGCGGCACCAGGTTTTGGGCGGCCAGGTCATCCCGGTAGTCTTGGGGCAGGTCTTCGAGGCGGCCCAGTTCAGGTAAGGACATGCAGTCTCCACGGTGTTGTTGACGATTGGGGGTGGAGCGTAAAAGCCGGAGCCTGCGCTGACAAGGCAAGGCGCTTAATATGCAGTATTCCAATTTCGAATAAAGCCCCCCGGTCGTTGCCATGGACACCATCGATATCCGTTTGCTGCAAGTGTTTGACGCGGTTTACAAGAACCGCAGCGTGAGCGAAGCGGCCGTGTCGCTCGACCTCGGCCAACCGGCGGTGAGCGTGGCCCTGTCCAAGCTGCGGCACCACTTTGGCGATCCGCTGTTCGTGCGTACCTCCAACGGCATGGAGCCCACCCCCTTTGGTGAGGGGCTGGTGCGCCCGGTGCGGGGTGTGCTCGAAGCGCTGGACGTGGTGATGGGCCACCAGAACCACTTTGACCCCGCCACCTCCAAGCGCCTGTTTCGCATTTGCATGACGGACATCAGCCAACTGGTGCTGTTGCCCAGGTTGTGGGAGGCGCTGCGCAGTTCGGCTCCGGGCATTCGCATTGATGTGCTGCCGCTGAGTGCCGACATTGCCCGCATGCTGGAGAGTGGCGAGGCCGATCTGGCGCTCGGCCTCATGCCGCAACTGGAGGCGGGCTTCTACCAGAACGTGCTGTTCTCGCAAAAGTTTGCCTGCATGGTGAGCGCCAAACATCCGCGCATTCAGAAGGAGTTGCGGCTGGAGCAATATGCCTCTGAGAACCATGCGGTGGTGAGCTCGTCGGGGGCGGCGCCCCTGATTCTCGACCAGGAAATTGCCCGCTTCGGCCTGACGCGCAAGGTGTCGCTGAATATTCCAAGCTTCATTGGCGCAGCGCTGGTGGTAGAGCACACCGACTTGATTCTGACGATCCCGGAGCGGCTGGCCGATGTGCTCAAGGGGCGCGCCGATGTGCGAATCTTTCCGGTGCCGTTTCAGTTGCCGCCCTACGACGTGAAGCAGCACTGGCATGAACGCTTTCATAATGACCCTGGCTCGCAATGGCTGCGCCGTGTGATTACCGAGCTGATGATGGCTCCCGCCCAACCCTGAGATTGATTCCATGAGTTTGCATACCTGGTGGCTGTTTCTGGCCATGACCTTTGTGGTGTCGGCCACGCCCGGTCCCAACATGCTGCTGGTGATGAGCCACAGCGCCCGCTTTGGCCTGCGCCCGGCGATTGCCACCATGTGCGGCTGCATGACTTCGCTCTTGGCGATGATGTGCATCTCGGCCGCCGGCATGGGCGCC
>CAKZJN010000147.1 GCA_936943465.1 uncultured Rhodoferax sp. | reverse complement strand
GTCCGCAATGCCGATCTGGCTAGGACGGCTGCAGAAAATCTACCAGCGCTTTGAGCATCGGCTCCGGGGTTTCGGTCATCTGGTGGTGGCCGCCGGGCAGCATTACGACTTTGCCTTGACGCGCCTTGGCAATCAGGCTGCGGGCAGCCTTGGGCGGCGTCATCTGGTCCACCTCGCCCAGTACAAACAGGGTGGGGCAGGTCACACGCTCCATTGCATTTTCCCCGTTGCGGTAGCTGTCGCAGGCCACAAAGCCGGTGTGAAACAGGTTGAAGTCCTTGTTACTGGCCAGCACCTTTTTGCCCAGCGCCATCGACGCGCCATAAATCCAGGTGCCCGGGCCCAGCGCGGACGGGGGCGGAGCGAGTGTTGCGCGTGAAAACACGTTCACCATGTCCAGTGCCTTCTGCGGCGCGTTGAGCGACGCATCGATCAGCGCGGGCGAAACTTGCATCGGGTGGGCGGTGCCCACCAGCACCAGGTGGCTGACGCGCTCCGGTGCGCGACCGGCGGCCTCCAGAGCTACGAGCGAGCCAAAACTGTGACCGACCAGCGCCGCCTTGCTTGCACCAACGGCGTCGAGCAGGGCGATGACCCAGTCTGCGGCTTCTTCGACCGACTTTGCTGGCGTACCGCCACTTCGGCAGTGGCCGGGCAGATCCAGCGCCAGCACGTTCCATCCGTGGTTGGCGAAGTAGCGGCTTTGCAGAATCCAGACGCTGTGGTCGTTCAGCACGCCGTGGATAAACACCACCGTGGGTTTGTCAGCGTCCAATGGCTTGCCCCCCGTGTAGCAATAGAGTGCTGCGTTGTTGACTTGGATGTGCATGTCAGGCTCCCGCTTTCTCGGCAGCACGCAGCGCGCGCTTCAGGTCGTCCAGCAAGTCGTCGGCCTCTTCCAGGCCGATCGACAAGCGGATCGTGCCCTGGCTGATTCCGCCCTTGGCCAGCGCTTCATCGTCCATGCGGAAGTGCGTGGTGCTGGCCGGGTGGATCACCAGGCTGCGGCAGTCGCCCACGTTAGCCAGGTGGCTGAACACCTTGAGGGCCTCGACAAATGCCTGGCCCTGTGCGCGGCTGCCCTTGATGTCAAAGCTGAACACCGAGCCCGCTCCGCGTGGCAGTAGCTTTTGCGCCAAGGCATGGTCGGGGTGGCTCTCCAGCATGGGGTGGCCCACGCGTGAGACCAGCGGGTGGCTGGCAAGAAATTCGACGACGCGCTGGGTGTTGCGCATGTGGCGCTCCATGCGCAGCGACAGGGTCTCGATTCCCTGCAAAATCAGCCATGCCGAGTGCGGACTCAGGCAGGCGCCAAAGTCGCGCAGCCCCTCGCGCCGGGCCCGCAGCAAGAAGGCACCAACCGACGCTTCCTCGGTAAACACCATGTTGTGAAAGCCTTCATAGGGCGCGGAAAGTTCCGGGAACTTGCCCGATGCATCCCAGTCGAAGCTGCCACCATCCACCACCAGCCCACCAATCACCGTGCCGTGGCCGCTTAAAAACTTGGTGGCCGAGTGGTACACCAAATCGGCACCCTGGCTCAGCGGCTGTGCCAACCAGGGCGAAGTGAGGGTGGAGTCCACCAGCAGTGGCACACCGGCGGCGTGGGCAATGGCCGCTACCTCGGGCGTGTTGAGCACGTCGAGTCCCGGGTTGCCCACGGTCTCGCCGAAGAATAGCTTGGTGTTGGGCCGCACGGCCGCGCGCCAGCCATCCAGATCGCCTGGCCGCACGAAGGTGGTTTCGATGCCGAAGCGGCGCAGGGTGTAGTGCAGCAGGTTCTGTGAGCCGCCATACAGCGCGGTCGAGGCCACGATGTGGCTGCCCGCACCCATCAGCGTGGCAATGCACAGGTGCAGGGCGGCTTGTCCGCTGGCCACACTGATGGCGCCCACACCGCCTTCGAGAGCGCTGATGCGCTGCTCCAGCACCGCATTGGTGGGGTTGCTGATGCGCGAATACACATGGCCTGCGCGCTCGAGGTTAAACAGCGATGCCGCGTGTTCGCTGGACTCAAAAACGAACGAGGTGGTGAGGTGGATCGGCACCGCCCGCGCACCGGTCGCGTCGGGCGTGGCACCGGCGTGCAGGGCGAGTGTGTCGAATCCGGGGTCGGCGTAACCAGCCATGGGGAAATCTCCGGTAACAAGTGTTGTTGCAATGCGCTGAAAGCGGCACATTGTGGGCTAATATTCACGTTCTGGACACCCACATTTGTGGCTTGAGGAAACACCATGAAAGTCAACGATATCCTGCGCGTCAAAGGTGGCACGCTGTACACGGCCCATCCCGATGAGCCCCTGGCCAAAGCGCTGGACCTGATGGCAGAAAAGGATATCGGGTCGCTGGTGGTTATGGAGCACGGGCATCTGGCCGGCATGCTGACTTTCCGCGAAGTGATTCAGACGCTGGTGAAAAACGGCGGCTCCATTGGCACCACCATCGTGCGTACCGCCATGGACGACGCGCCGCTCACCTGCACCATGGAAACCGACATGGACGAAGTGCGCCGCATGATGCTGGAGCGCCATGCCCGCTACATGCCGGTTATGGAAGCCCGCATGCTGATGGGCGTGATCAGTTTTTACGACGTGGCCAAGGCCGTGGTGGACAGCCAGAACTTTGAGAACCAGATGCTCAAGGCCTACATCCGCGACTGGCCCGAAGGCGAAACGCCCGCCGCTCCGTAAAGCCCGTCCCCCACCGTTGGGGACGCCGCCTCTGGGATAATCCGCCACATGAGCGGCAATACCTTTGGACATATTTTCACGGTCACCAACTTTGGTGAATCCCACGGCCCGGCCATTGGCTGTGTGATTGACGGCTGCCCTCCGGGCATGGAACTCAGCGAGGCCGATATCCAGATTGATCTGGACCGCCGTCGCCCTGGCACCAGCCGGCACGTGACCCAGCGCAACGAGCCCGATGCGGTGCAAATTCTGAGCGGCGTGTACCAGGGTAAAACCACCGGCACCCCGATTGCCTTGGTGATCCAGAACACCGACCAGCGCAGCAAAGACTACGGAAATATCCTCGACACCTTCCGCCCCGGTCACGCCGACTACACCTATTTCCAGAAATACGGCATTCGCGACCCGCGCGGCGGCGGACGCTCTAGCGCACGCTTGACCGCGCCCATGGTGGCGGCCGGTGCCGTGGCCAAGAAATGGCTGAAAGAAAAGTTTGGCACGGAGTTCCGTGGCTGCATGACCCAGATCGGTGAGCAGTCCATTGGCTTCGAGTCCTGGGACCATGTGCCGACCAACCCGTTCTTCGCACCGGTGGCCGATGTGGCCGCTCTAGAAGATTACATGGACGCACTGCGCAAGGCGGGTGACTCCTGCGGTGCGCGGATCCGCGTGGTGGCCAGCGGCGTGCCGGTGGGATTGGGCGAGCCGCTGTTCGACAAAATGGACGCCGACATTGCCTACGCCATGATGGGCATCAACGCGGTAAAAGGCGTGGAAATTGGTGCCGGTTTTGCCAGCGTAGCCCAGCGCGGTACCACCCATGGCGACTCGCTCACGCCGCAAGGCTTTGCCAGCAATAACGCGGGCGGCGTGCTGGGTGGTATCAGCACCGGGCAGGATCTGGAGGTGAGCATTGCCATCAAGCCCACCAGTTCCATCATCACGCCACGCGACTCGATTGATTCCGCCGGCAATCCGACCCAGGTGGTGACCAAGGGCCGTCACGACCCTTGTGTGGGTATCCGGGCCACGCCCATTGCCGAGGCCATGCTGGCCTTGGTGGTGATAGACCATGTGCTGCGCCACCGGGCGCAGTGCGGTGATGTGGTGCCGACCCTGGCCCCCATTGCGGCCAGCGCCGGCTAATTTCCCTAGCGTTTGCCCTTCAAGGGCGAATCACTCACGATGCCCCAGTCGGGCTTGTTGTAGCCGGAGCTCAATCCAGGCATCTGATCGAGCGACTGCTCTTGGTCGACATACCAAAGCGCCAAGCCGGTGCCTCCGATCAGCACCACGGCAAGCAGCACCAACTTGATTGCGGTCACCCACACGCTGGGTTCGTCGTCTTGCTTGTCTTTCATGGCGTACTTCTCATGGTTTGTATGGGTTGGCGATTGCACGCTATTTTCATCCATGGGTGGTGGATTCGAAAGTATGCATTTCTTTCGCTATTGATGTACTAATTTGAATGTTCTAGGTATAAATACTAGCCAATTGATGCAATTGAGTACTGTTAAGGCAATGGTGAGTATCGTTTGCGTTTTTTTGAATCGGTATCTTCCAGTTGTCAGTGCGGGCTTGCAACTGCGCATTGAACAAAGCAACTCTTAACCCCTTTGGAGACAAAACATGCAATTGAAAACACGCGTTGCCCTGGCTGCCGGTCTGGTCGCATCCCTGTGCGGTCTGTCGGCCTCGGCCACCGAACTGGTCATCGCTACGGTCAACAACGGCCACATGATCGAAATGCAGAAGCTCAGCAAGAACTTTGAGCAGGCCAACCCCGACATCAAACTGAAATGGGTCACGCTGGAAGAAGGCGTGCTGCGCCAACGCGTTACTACCGACATCGCCACCAAGGGCGGCCAGTTTGACGTGATGACCATCGGCATGTACGAAACCCCCATCTGGGGCAAAAAGGGCTGGCTCAAGGAGTTGAAGGGCGATGCAGCTTATGACGTGGATGACATCCTGCCCGCCATGCGCAACGGCCTGTCGGTGGACGGCAAGATGTTTGCTGCACCCTTCTACGGCGAAAGCTCCATGCTGATGTACCGCAAAGACCTGACCGATAAGGCGGGTGTGAAGTTCGAAGGCCGCCCCACCTGGGACCAGGTGCGTGACGCAGCCGCCAAGATCCATGATCCGAAAAACGGCGTATACGGCATCTGCCTGCGCGGCAAGCCGGGCTGGGGTGACAACATGGCATTCCTGTCCACCATGGCGAACAGCTTTGGCGCCCAATGGTTTGACATGAAGTGGAAGCCCCAACTCGACACCAAACCCTGGAAAGACGCTGTCACCTTCTACGTCGACATGCTGACCAAATACGGCCCTCCCGGCTCCTCGGCCAACAGCTTCAACGAGATTTTGGCCTTGTACAACGAAGGCAAGTGCGGCATGTGGATTGACGCCACCATTGCGGCCTCTTTCATCACTGACCCTAAGCAGTCCAAGGTGGCTGACAAGGTTGCATTCGCACAAGGCCCGTACAGCGTGACCGAGAAGGGCGCTAACTGGCTGTGGGCCTGGGCACTGGCTATTCCGGCCGGCACCAAGAATGCCGACGCGGCGCAGAAGTTCATCAATTGGTCTACCTCCAAGGAATACATCGCCTTGGTCGGTAAGACCAATGGTTGGGCCCGCGTTCCTACCGGTACCCGCAAGTCCACCTACGCCAATCCTGAGTTCCAGAAGGCTGCCGTGTTTGCCGCTGCTGAAAAAGCAGCGATTGACTCTGCCAACCCCAACGACAGTACGCTGCCCAAGTCTCCGTATGTGGGCGTCCAGTTCGCGGCCATTCCTGAGTTCCAGGCCATTGGTATCGCGGTGGGCCAGCAAATGAGCGCGGCACTGGCTGGCAAGACCAGCATCGATAAGGCCCTGGCTGCTTCGCAAGCCGCTGCGGAACGCGAAATGAAGAAGGGCGGCTACTACAAGTAACGTCTATCTGGCTACTGCGCGGCCCGATCGGAGGTCCGTGGTGCTCGCCGTACCGTAGTACGACTGTGCGCCTCGGGCCTCACCGCGGACCGCTTGCTACGCCACCTGGACACCACTACACGTCCCGTCTTTTCCTTTGATTCCTAAACACCCAAAGCACCTTCCCATGAAGAAACTCCTACCGCGGCTATTGCTTGCACCGGCGGTGATGAGCCTGTTGATGTGGATGATCGTCCCGTTGGTGATGACGATTTATTTTTCCGTCATTCGATACAACCTGATGCAGCCCGAGGTCACTGGATTTGCGGGCTTGGAGAACTTTGAGTATTTCCTGACCGACCCTTCCTTTTCGGTGGCGGTGGTCAATACCTTGCTGCTGTTGGGCAGCGTGATCCTGATTACGGTGCTGATGGGCATCGGCATTTCCCTGCTGATTGACGACCCGTTTCCCGGTCGCGGCGCGGTGCGCCTGCTGCTGATTTCCCCCTTCTTCGTCATGCCTACGGTGAATGCACTGTTGTGGAAGCACATGATGATGAACCCGATTTACGGAGTCCTGGCACAGGTCTGGCTGTTCTTCGGCGCTACCCCGGTCGACTGGTTAACCGACTTTCCGCTGGGCTCGGTGATCATCATGGTGTCATGGCAGTGGCTACCGTTCGCCACGCTGATATTCATGACTTCGCTGCAAAGCATGAATCGCGAGCAACTCGAAGCTGCGCGCATGGATGGCGCTACCTACCTGCAGCAACTGCGCTACCTGTACATCCCGCATCTGGGGCGCTCGGTTGCGGTGGTCGTGATGATCGAAATGATCTTCTTGCTGAGCGTCTTCGCAGAAATCTTCACGACCACAGGCGGTGGCCCCGGAGATGCCAGCACCAACATGGCCTTCCTGATTTTCAAGCAGGCACTGTTGAACTTTGATGCCGGTGTGGCATCGGCTGGTGCTCTGCTTGCAGTGGTGCTGGCCAACATTGCGGCCGCCTTCCTGATCCGCATGGTCGGCAAGAACCTGGACAAGTAATCCCATGGCACACCGTTCCAAATATCCACCCGCGCTGATCCTGCGCACGCTTGCAGCATGGGCTGTAACCCTTCTGCTTTTCTTCCCGCTGGGCTGGTTGATCCTCACCGCATTCAAGACTGAACTGCAGGCCATTTCGGTGCCGCCGCTGGTGCTTTTCACGCCCACTTTAGATAACTTTCTGGAGGTTCAGGAGCGCAGCGATTACTTGCTATATGCCAAGAACTCCATCGTTACCAGTGTCATGTCCACCTTGCTGGGCCTGGCGCTGGCAGTGCCGGCTGCCTACTCGATGGCCTTCTTCAAGGGGA
Source organism: uncultured Rhodoferax sp. (assembly GCA_936943465.1). Lineage (GTDB taxonomy): Bacteria > Pseudomonadota > Gammaproteobacteria > Burkholderiales > Burkholderiaceae_C > Allorhodoferax. Next base: position 9,047 of record CAKZJN010000147.1, on the reverse strand, counting down.
AACACACGAAGGACATTTTGATGTGGATGCTCTCCACCAAGATGATGCCGGCGGTGGGCGCACTGGTGCCGATTTATGTCCTGGCGCAGCAGTCCGGTTTGCTGGACACGCAGTTGGGCCTAGTCATCATCTTCACACTGTCCAACCTGCCCATCATGGTCTGGATGCTGTATTCCAATTTCAAGGAAATCCCCCACGAAATCCTGGAAGCCGCGCGCATGGACGGTGCCACGCTGTGGCAGGAGTACTACCGCGTGCTGCTGCCCTTGAGCATTGGTGGCCTGGCTTCTACCGGCTTGCTGTGTCTGGTGCTGAGCTGGAACGAAGCCTTCTGGAGCCTGAACCTCAGCTCGGCCAAGGCCGGCACGCTGGCCACACTGATCGCCAGCTATTCCAGCCCAGAAGGCCTGTTCTGGGCCAAGTTGTCAGCCGCCTCGCTGATGGCGATTGCGCCCATCGTCGTGTTCGGCTGGTTTAGCCAAAAGCAACTCGTCCAAGGTCTCACCTTTGGCGCCGTGAAGTGATGGAACACCCCCCGGCTTGCCCACTGCGTGTCGCTGCTCTCCCCCTTGCAGGGGGCCACACCAGCAGCCCGGCTAAGCCGGTTCTGCGGTGTTCTTGGCATCGGTTACCTCGCGCCCGATCGGTGCTTGGCCCTATTGATTGATTAGAAGAATTTAGGAGACTTTGAGTGGCGTATCTCAATCTACAAGGCATTGAAAAAGAGTTCGGCAAGGTGCGCGTCATTCGCGGCATTGACCTGCAGATCAACCAGGGCGAGTTCGTGGTGTTCGTGGGCCCGTCGGGCTGTGGCAAGTCCACGTTGCTGCGCCTTATTGCGGGCTTGGAAGAGACCACGGGCGGCAAGCTCATGCTCGATGGGCGTGACATCACTGACGAACCTTCCAGCAAGCGTGATCTGGCCATGGTGTTCCAGAGCTATGCGCTGTACCCACACATGAGCGTGTTCGAGAACATGAGTTTCGCCCTCAAACTCGCCAAAGTGGATGAGGAGGTCATTCAGGAGAAGGTAGGCCGGGCCGCGAAGATTCTCAACCTCACCAGCTACCTGGAACGCACACCCAAAGAGTTGTCGGGTGGTCAGCGCCAGCGGGTTGCTATTGGGCGCGCCATCGTGCGCGCGCCCAAGGTGTTTTTGTTTGATGAACCGCTGTCCAATCTGGATGCCGCCCTGCGCGGACAGACCCGAATCGAAATTGCCAAGCTGCATCGCGACCTCGGTGCCACCACCATATACGTCACCCACGACCAGGTGGAGGCCATGACTCTGGCCGATCGCGTAGTGGTATTGCGCGATGGCGTGATTGAACAGGTCGGCACACCGCTGGAACTCTACGACCGCCCGGCAAACCAGTTTGTGGCCCAGTTCATCGGCACGCCCCAAATGAATGTGGTGCAAGCCAAAGACATGCAGCCGTTGGTACAACTCACCGCGTTGCCGGTGGAGCCCGATGGCTTTATCGGTTTGCGACCGGAGAACATCAGCCTTTGTGCACCCGGTCTGGGCCAACTCAACGGCACGGTGGAACTGGTGGAGGCGCTGGGTGCCGAAACCCTGATTTACGTGTCCACTGAAGGCGGTGTGCAACTCGTTTCGCGCCAAAACGAGCGCACCGAACTCAGCGTAGGCAAACCGATTGGCGTGCGCATCGATGTGGATGCCGCCCACCTGTTTGACGCCAAAGGCCGTATCACCCGTACCGGAAAAGCCCGGGAAACCCTGGTTCACTAGCCATGCAAGACACCACCAAACCCTTTCTGATGCTCCACCTGGGGCTGGGCTCTTTTCACCGCGCGCACCAGGCGCTGTTCCTGCACCAACTGCAGCAAACCGGTGACACCCGCTGGACACTGGCGGGCGGCAACATCCGTCCCGATATGGCCGACACCATCGAGGCGCTGATTACCCAAAGTGGCGCCTACACGCTGGAGACCATCACGCCGCAAGGTGAGCGCAGTTACACCCGCATTACCTCCATCCAGACCGTGGTTCGGCATGACCCGATGCTCTCGGGTCTGATCCGTCTGGGGGCCGATGCGCAGACCCGCATCATCTCCTTCACCGTGACCGAGGCGGGCTATTATCTGGATGCTAAAGACCGGCTGGACCTGAATTTTGCGGACCTCAAAGCCGACATTGAAGCTGTGAAAGAAGGCAGGGCGGGCAGCACGATTTATGGTGCGCTCGCCGCCATCCTCAAGGCGCGCATGCAGACGGGTGCAGGCGCGGTCACGCTGCTCAACTGCGACAACTTGCGCCACAACGGCGACCGCTCGCGCAGCGGCCTGTCGCAGTTTTTGGAACTGGTGGGTGACTCCAATCTGCTGGCCTGGGTGCAGGCGCATACCAGCAGCCCCAACGCCATGGTGGACCGTATTACCCCGCGCCCCACAGCGGCAGTGGCCGAACGCGTGAAAGCCGCTACCGGTGTGGGCGATGCGGCGGCTCTCATGGGCGAGAGCTTTATTCAGTGGGTGATTGAAGACAACTTCATTGCCGGGCGCCCCGAGTGGGAAACGGTGGGCGTCGAGATGGTGCAGTCGGTGCAGGCCTACGAAGAAGCCAAGATTCGCCTGCTCAACGCCACCCACAGTTGCATTGCCTGGGCCGGCACTCTGGTTGGCTACACCTACATTCACGAAGGCACGCACGATGCCGAGATTCGCCAGTTCGCGTTTGACTATGTAACTAACGACGTGATTCCAGTGCTGGACACACCTGAAAAGCCGTGCCCCATCAACCTGGCTCATTACCGCGATGTCGTGTTGGACCGCTTTAGCAACCCGGCCATTGCCGACACCAACCAGCGCGTGGCGATGGACGGCTTCTCCAAGATTCCGGGCTTTATGGCGCCCACATTCCGCGAGCGTCTGGCACGCGATGAATCGATCTCTAGCGTGGCCATGCTGCCCGCGTTGTTCCTGGCCTATCTGCAGCGTTGGCACGCCGGCCAGATTCTCTACACCTACCAGGACCAGGCCATGGACCCGGCAGTGGCCCACGCGATCTGCGATGCCGTCGACCCGGTGGCTGCGTTCTGTGCCGATCAATCCCTGTGGGGCAACCTCACGGGCGATGCCCGACTGGTGTCTGCCATGCGCGAGGCTGCCGCTCGCGTTCACCAATTCGTTCAAAGGAAAGCAACATGACACGTCTTCAAGGGAAACACGCCGTATTGACCGGTGCCGCCGGTGGCATCGGCCTGGCGGTGGCCGAGGCCTATGTGCGCGAAGGCGCCCGCTGCACCGTCGCCGACATCGGCAAAGTGCCCACTCCCGCATTGCTCGCACTGATCGCCGCGCATCCGGATACCGTGCACTACGTGCCCACTGATGTAACCCGCAGCGCCGACATAGATGCATTGGTGGCAGCCGCCGTAGCCCGCTTTGGCGGCATCACCACGCTGTACAACAACGCCGCGATCTTCGACATGGCGCCGCTGCTGGAGAGCAACGAGGCCATGTACGACAAGATTTTTGCGGTGAACGTAAAGGGTGCGTTCTTCGTCATGCAAAAGGTGCTGGCCCATATGGTTGCGGCCAAAGTGCAGGGAGGGGCGGTGATCAACATGGCCTCGCAGGCCGGTCGCCGTGGGGAGGCGCTGGTCTCGCATTACTGCGCCAGCAAGGCCGCCATCGTGAGTTACACGCAGAGTGCCGCACTGGCCATGGCGCCGCACAGGATTCGCGTCAACGGCATTTCGCCGGGCGTGATTGCCACGCCCATGTGGGCACATGTGGACGCCTTGTTTGCCAAGTACGAGAACCTGCCATTGGGGGAGAAGAAAAAGCGCGTCGGCGAGGCTGTGCCGCTGGGCTACATGGGCGACCCCATCGACATCTGCGGCGCGGCCGTGTTCCTGGCCAGCGACGAAGCGTCCTACATCACCGCGCAGACACTCAACGTGGATGGCGGCAACGTGATGTCCTAAGCTACATTGCAATTCCACCAAACCATAATTTGCCGTGATGCCAGCCAAGCCTCGCCAACTCAAACCGGAACTTGAGCATGACTACAGTCGCTCGCCTGAACTGGGCTATGAGCGCCCGGATCAGGTGGGCATCATCCGCTGCTTGGCGCACGGGTTTCCAACACCGCTGGCGCGTTGGCACTACCACGATGAATACGAGTTGCACCTGATCACCAGTACCTCTGGAAAGGCTTTTGTGGGCGACTGGATCGGGCAGTTTCAGCCAGGCCATCTGGTGCTAACCGGCCCGCGCTTGCCGCACAACTGGGTTAGCATGGATTTGCCGGAAGGTGGTGTAGCGGAGCGCGATCTGGTGATTCAGTTTCCGCACGGGCCGATCGAAGAAGCCAGTCGCTGCATTCCCGAAATGCGCGCCGTATTGCCCTTGCTGGAGCGTGCCAAGCATGGCATTGAGTTCTTTGATTTGAATCCCAAGGCTACAGAACATTGGCGCCGTATCAAGGCGGCTCAAGGTCTGGCGCGCTTTGGTGCTTTTTGTGACTTCCTGAATGACTTGGCCCATTGCAAGGATTACCGCCTGCTGTCGAACGCCCAGATTCAAAGCATGGACAACGATGCGCAGCTCGACCAGATCAACGCTATCCTGAGCCGAATTACCGACAACATTTCCGAGCAGGTTTCGGCTGCTTCTTTGGCCGAAGAACTGGGCATGAACGAAAGTCGTTTTTCTCGCTTTTTCCGCCGCGCCACGGGCAACACCTTCACCGACTTTGTGAATCATGTGCGAATCAATCGAGCCTGTCAGTTTCTGATGGAGTCCGACCGGCAGATCACCAGCATTGCCTATGACGTCGGCTTTAACAACATCGCCAATTTCAACCGGAGATTCCTGGACATCAAGGGCATGACGCCGCGTGAATTCCGGCGCCAGGTTGCGAATCGGTTTGGGGTGCGCGCCTGACTGACTGCAGGCAACGCCTCACCTCACCACAAGCTGAAGCGCCGGCCTAGCTGCAAGAAGATGTTGCGGTTACCGCCGCTGCCCGAGGCCACGCCAAAAAACACGTCGCCAATGCGGCTGTCCACCGCAATGAATGCGGTGCCGCTGTACTTTTCTGAAATGTCGCGTGTGCTCAGCCAGGCATCGCCCACCTCGGCTACAAAGCCGACAAAGGTGGGTTGGCGCAGCACGCCGCCATCGCTTAACCGGTACATGTAGGTGGCTTGTGCGTGAATCAGGCGGTCACCCGAAAGTTGCCCCATCTGGTAGGCGCCCATGGATTGGAAACCACCCAAATAAAGCGGGGCCAGCGAGGTGGGTTGGGCACAGCCGTCGCAGTCAAAAATATGATCAGCGCCCAAGTCCACTCCGAGGTTGATCACATGCGGACCGAAGCTTCTGGCCCACATCAAGTTGGCGCGAAAACTGGTGTATTGGCTGGTGCCGGTTACGCCCTGCGCACCGGCTACGTGCAGGTAGTAGCCCTTGGTGGGAAAGTTGGGAGAGTCCAGCAAGTCGGCTGTGAATTCGGCGTTGACACCGGTAAATTCCCACTTGCCGTCTTGCAAGTTGTAGGTCAGCAGGTTGCCTGCATCCAGCCGGTAGCTCACCAGGTGCGCGGTATCAATGGAGACACGGGTTTGGTTGGTCACTATGCCGAAGTTGGCCGTAGCCTTCTTGCCCAGGTCGTATGACAGGCTGACGCCCAGTTCCTGTCGGCGCAAGGTGGAGCTGGCCATCTTTTGCGCAGTGGTCACGTCCGGTCGGTAAATGGACAACTCGCTGCTGTTGTAGGCGGCGAAACCGTTCAGGCCCCAACGGTCAGACAGCGGCTGATGCAAGCTGACCGCCAACTCACTTTGCGAGCCACCGCGCACATCAAGCTGAAGCTCCAGCCCCTCAGGTGTTAGCCAAGGCCGACGGAAGCCAACGCCCAGTGAGAACAGACTGGTGCCGCTGCTTTCACCATAAAACCCCAGGCTGGACTTCAGAAAGTTGGGGCCGTAGGTTTTTTCGTTCACCTCCACCACGAGTTCGTAGGCATCGGCTTGTTCGGGCAAGGGACTAAGCCGGTAGTTAACGCGCTCGAAATTGCCCGTGGCGTAGAGTTCGTCCAGCTTCTGGGTGACTTCCTGTGGATTAAAAGGCTTGCCAATCAGCGACTGCAACTCGCGATCAACAAAGCCTTTGGGCACGTGCTGGTTGCCGGTGACGCGAACGCGCTGCAGCGTGCCTTGTGGCGGCAGGATGCTGGTCGGGTCCACCGGCTTCACGGCGACCGCAGCAAACTGCTGTGCCAACTGCCTGAAGCGGTTGTCCTGTGCGTCCACGGCCTCGCGGCCTACCTGAATGATTTCGGCCGGCTTGCGGAAACTGCCGGAGTTGAAGTCCTGCAGTTGGGGGCGTACCAAAATGTCCTGGGCCCGCAGCAGCCCGATATTGCGGCGCTCATTCTGGCGCATCAGGATGTCGAGCATCCGGGTGGCTACGCTCAGCGCATTGCCGGTCCCCAGGCTGCCGCCGATTTTGTCGGTATCGCCCAGGTAGGACGCCACGATCAACCCGGCGCCTTCGTTCAGCGCGACTTCCACCGGCAGATTGGCCACCAGCCCACCATCCACATAGGCTTCGCCATCCACCTCTACCGGTGCAAAGACGCCGGGGGCTGCCATGCTGGCGCGCACCGCAAGCGCCAGATTGCCGCGATCAAAGGCAACCAGTTCGCCATCCCGAAATCGCGTGGCAATGGCCCGAAAGGGAATGCGGAGTTGATCAAAACTGCGTTCGGGTTGCACATGCGCGGTCAGTTCCTGCATCAGCGTCAGAAAACGCTGGCCGTCGCTCACCCCACGGGCAAAGGTGAGCTGACCGTCCTTGACACCCAGTTCCAGTTCCACCGGGTAACGCTGTTGGTATTCGCGGGTGCGGTGCGAAAGTTCCGAGCGGTCCAGCAAATCGAGGCCCACGCGCCCGGGGTCCAGGTTGTCAATGACGCGCTCAATCTCCTGCGTAGAAAGACCGCTGGCATAGAGGCTGCCAATCACCGCGCCCATGCTGGTGCCGATGATCTTGGCAATCGGAATGTGGTCTTCTTCCAGACGCCGCAATACGGCGATGTGGGCAAAGCCCTTGGCGCCGCCGCCCGCCAGTACCACCGTGACCTTGGGTAAGTTGGGTTCTGCGCAATGCGCTGCCGTGCCCGCCCATGCCATGGTGACACCGAGCAGCAGGGCGGCGAGAGAGCGAACAGAAAGGCGCATCGTGAGATTCCGGAAAAATGGCGGCTGCCAATCCGTCCGATTATCGACAGGTTGGTGCGCCCCCAGACGCGCGCCTTTATGGCGCAGTCTTCAGTTGCCGGTCCTCAGGCGTCAGCGAGTTCGGCCACTGGCACGCAACTGCAGAACAGGTTGCGGTCGCCATAGACGTTGTCCACCCGGCCCACCGTGGGCCAGTACTTGTTGGCCTTGAGTGTGGCCAGCGGGAATGCGCCCAACTCGCGCGGATACGGACGGTCCCAGGTCGCGTCGACCACGGTGGCGGCGGTATGCGGGGCGTGTTTGAGCGGGTTGTTGTCCTGCGGCCAGGCACCTTGCTCCACCTGTGCAATCTCGGCTCGGATGGCCAGCATGGCACCAATGAAGCGGTCGAGTTCCTGCAGGGTTTCGCTCTCGGTTGGCTCCACCATCAGCGTGTTGGGTACGGGGAAGGACAGCGTGGGCGCATGAAAGCCATAGTCCATCAGGCGTTTGGCAACGTCTTCAGCCATCACGCCACAGGTCTCCTTGAAGTGGCGCAAGTCCAGAATGCATTCGTGCGCCACATGGCCGGGTTTGCCGTTCACCGACACACTGGCGTACAGCGTGGGGTAGGCATCGGCCAGCCGTGCGCTGATGTAATTGGCGGCCAGAATGGCGGCCTCGGTGGCGTGCTTGAGGCCATCCGCCCCCATCATGCGGATGTACATCCAACTGATCGGCAACACCGCTGCGTTGCCGAGCGGCGCCGCAGACACAGCGCCCACTTTGCCGGCAACCCCACCCGCGCCATGGCCGGGCAGGAAAGGCACCAGGTCCTCTACCACGCAGACCGGGCCCACGCCGGGGCCGCCGCCGCCGTGCGGAATGCAGAAAGTCTTGTGCAGATTCAGGTGGCTCACATCACCGCCAAATTCGCCGGGGGCTGCGGTGCCCACCAGCGCATTCATGTTGGCGCCGTCCACATAGACGCGACCGCCATGCTGGTGAACCAGGGCGCCATCGCCATCCGGCTGTGGAGCGGGGTGGACGTGGACCGCGCGGTCATGCGACGCGAGCTCGAAGGCCTCTTCGGCGTGCCCGCATGACCCGCATCGAACTCGACGACGCCCAGCTGGCCCGTGTGCAGGACGAGGGCCGCCGCATCGCGCTGCAGCTGTCCACCGCGCCCGCCTGGCGGCCGGGCGAGGGCGCTGACACCCGACCCGTTCCCGGTCACTTGTCCGGCATCGCGCTCGTCTTCGAGGACGCCACCGCCACCTTCGATGGCGGCGTCGCCCCCGGCGACTGCATCGGCGCGGTGCGCGAGGCGCGCCTGCAGCACGACGGGCAGTTGGTGCGCGACCTGCCTGTGCCCGCCGAATGGACCGGGGCAATCACACTTGAGCTGACACTGCGCAACGGTGTGGGCCTGCAGGTCCGGGCGCAGCGCATGTGCGCGCGGCGGGCCGACGACAGCCGCTTCACCGAGTCGCTGGCCTGCTGACCGGGGCGGGGCCCCGCCTATGATCGCGGGCTGCTTCCTCCCCCCACCGAATCCCGATCCATGGCGCACCGCATCCTGCTGCTGGAAGACGAACCGGCCATCGCCGACACGCTGCTCTACGCGCTGCGCAGCGAAGGTTTCGAGGTGCAGCACGTGCTGCTGGCGCGCGACGCGCTGGCGGCCTTCGCGCAGCAGCCGCCCGACCTCGCCATCCTCGACGTCGGCGTGCCCGATGGCAACGGCTTCGATGTCTGCCGCGCCATCCGCAAGACCCGCGCGCTGCCCATCGTTTTTTTGACCGCGCGCAACGAAGAGCTCGACCGCGTCCGGGGCCTGGAGCTGGGTGCCGC
>CAKZJN010000146.1 GCA_936943465.1 uncultured Rhodoferax sp. | reverse complement strand
TTGCGCGCATACACCTTGGCCGCACCCAGCATGGTCTCGTCGAAGGTCATGGGCGAGTTGGCGTTGATCAGGTTGATGATCGCCGTGCGGGGTTTGCCGGTGAGCGGATCAATCCAGTTGTCGCCAAACAGCAGCTTGGTCATTTCCACCGTGTCCTGCGCGCGCTCGGGGTGGGTGACCGAGCCCATGAAGGGCTTGTCGCTGTACTTCATGTGGGCGTACACCATGTCGAAATGGCGCTTGTTCACCGGCAGATCGACCGGCTCGCAAATGGTGCCGCCGCTGTGGTGCAGAGAGTTGGCGGTGTAGGCCAGCTTCACGAAATTCTGGAAGTCGGCGATGGTGGCGTAGCGGCGACCGCCTTCGAGGTCGCGCACAAAGGGCGAGCCGTAGGCCGGTGCAAACACGGTGTTCTTGCCGCCGATCACCACGCTGCGCGCGGCATTGCGGGCGTGCTGGGTGAACTCGCGCGGGGCGTTGTCCTGCACGATTTTGCGGGCCAGGCCGCGCGGAAAGTGCACCCGCTCGCCCTTGACGGTGCAGCCACCCTTGCGCAAAACCTCCAGCGCCTCGGGGTCGTCGCGGAAATCAATGCCCACTTCTTCCAGAATGGTGTCGGCATTGCGCTCGATGATCTGCAGGCCTTCCTCGTCCATCACCTCGTAGTACGGAACCTTGCGGGTGATATAGGGCACCGACTGGCTGCTGCGCGCGGTACGGGCGGCCCGCTTGGCCTCGCGTCCGCCACCGGCGCGGCGTCCGCGGGGGGCGTCGGTTGCTGCTGTTTCTTGTGTTTCACTCATATCAATTCTCCAAAGCCACGGGTCGGCCAGCGCCATAGTATCCGCACCCGTCAAGCATCTTCTTAACCTGTTTGCGACACCGAGTTGCGTCGCAACGGCGCACCCGGTTTGGCCGGTCTTGCGCGAGCACACAGGCGAGGTCCAGGCGTCCGTCCCGGGGGCTTGTCGCCCCCACATTCCCCCGTGTCGTAATACCGACACCCAAGCCGGGGCCAGTCTCGACAATCGATTGAACCCAATGTTTGCCCTGCAAGAAGGACCGCAATGCCCCTGAACGCCTCACTTTCCGCTTTTGACCCCGAACTCGGCGCCGCCATCGCTGCGGAAGCCGCGCGCCAGCAGGACCATCTGGAACTGATCGCCTCCGAGAACTACACCAGCCGGCGCGTGCTCGAGGCCCAGGGCAGCGTGCTGACCAACAAGTACGCCGAGGGTTACCCCGGCAAGCGCTATTACGGAGGTTGCGAATTTGTGGACGTTGCCGAGCAACTGGCGATTGACCGCGCCAAGAAGCTCTTCGGCGCCGACTGGGCCAACGTGCAGCCGCACTCCGGCTCCAGCGCCAATGCAGCCGTTTACATGGCCTTGTTGCAGCCTGGTGACACCATTCTGGGCATGAGCCTGGCCCACGGCGGCCACCTGACGCACGGCGCCAAGGTCAGCTTTTCGGGCAAGTTTTACAACGCCGAGCAGTACGGCATTGACACCGTCACCGGCCTGATCGACTACGACGCGCTGGAAGCCCAGGCCCTGGCGTGCAAACCCAAGATGATCATTGCCGGCTTCTCGGCCTACAGCCGCCACCTGGACTTTGCCCGCTTCCGCGCCATTGCCGACAAGGTGGGCGCTTATCTGTTTGTGGACATGGCCCACGTCGCCGGTCTGGTAGCTGCCGGCCTGTACCCCAACCCGGTGCCCTATGCCGACGTGGTCACCACCACCACGCACAAGACGCTGCGCGGCCCGCGCGGCGGCCTGATTTTGTGCCGCGCCAATGCCGACATCGAGAAAAAGCTCAACTCCATGGTTTTCCCGGGCACGCAAGGCGGCCCGCTGATGCACGTGATCGCCGCCAAGGCCGTGGCCTTTCAGGAGGCGCTGCAACCCGAGTTCAAGGCCTACCAGGCTCAGGTGATTTCCAACGCCAAGGCAATGGCCTCGGTGTTTGTAGCGCGGGGCTACGACGTGGTTTCCGGCGGCACCGACAACCATCTGATGCTGGTGAGCCTGATTCCCAAGGGCCTGACCGGCAAGGACGCCGACGCCGCCCTCGGCCGCGCCCACATCACCGTTAACAAAAACTCGGTGCCCAACGACCCGCAAAGCCCGTTTGTGACCAGCGGCATCCGCGTCGGCACGCCGGCCATCACCACCCGCGGCTTCGGCATGGACGAGTGCATGCAGGTGGCCACCGCCATGTGCGATGTGCTGGACTGCATGGCCGCCCAGGGTGACTTGCCAGCGGTCGAGAAAGACGTGTCCGGCCGCATTACAGCGCTGTGCCGTCGCTTCCCGGCTCCCGCCTGACCCCGCACCACCACCAAGCCGCACACCATGGCACTCAGCGTTTTTGACCTGTTCAAGATCGGCATCGGCCCGTCTTCCTCCCACACCGTGGGGCCCATGAAGGCAGCGGCCCTGTTTGCCGCCCGCCTGCGTACCGAAGGGCTGATTGACAGCGTGGCCCGCGTGGAAGTGCGCATGTACGGCTCGCTCGGTGCCACCGGCAAGGGCCACGGCACCGACAAGGCCGTCATGCTGGGTCTGGAAGGGCTGATGCCCGACAGCATCGACCCCGACACCATCGAGCCACGCCTGCGCCACATGCGCAAAGAAGGCAAGTTGCTGCTGGGCGGCACCCACCCGCTGGCGTTTTCCGAAAAGAACGACCTGACCTTTCTGCGCCGCGAGGCCCTGCCGTACCACTCCAACGGGGTGAAGTTTGTGGCGTTTGACGCCCAGGGCACGGTGATCACCGAGCGCCGCTACTTCTCGGTGGGCGGCGGTTTTGTGGTGTCGCAGGAGGAGGCCGATTCGCCCATGGACGGCCCGGCCATCGTTTCCGACCCGACCAAGGTGCGCTATCCGTTCTCCACGGGTGCCGACCTGCTGGGCATTTGCGCCGGCACCGGCCTGTCGATTGCCCAGGTGGTGCGCGCCAACGAGCACGCCTGGCGCAGCGATGCCGAGGTGGACGCCGGTCTGGACCGTATCTGGGACGTGATGAAAGCCTGCGTGGAGCGCGGTATCCGCACCGAAGGCCACCTGCCCGGCAACCTGCTGGTCAAGCGCCGCGCACCGGAGGTGCACCGATCCTTGAGCGCGCACCCCGAAGAGGCGCTGCGTGACCAGCTCACCATCCTCGACTTTGTGAACGTTTACGCCATGGCGGTGAACGAGGAAAACGCCGCCGGCGGCCGTGTCGTCACCGCGCCAACCAACGGCGCAGCCGGCATCATTCCGGCCGTGATGCACTACTACCACCGCTTTATTTCCGGTGCCAGCCAGCGCGGCATCCGCGACTTTTTGCTGACCGCCGGTGCGGTGGGCCAGCTCTACAAGGAAAACGCCTCGATCAGCGGCGCCGAAGTGGGCTGCCAGGGCGAAGTGGGTGTGGCCTGCTCCATGGCTGCAGCCGGTTTGACCGCCGTCATGGGCGGCACGCCGGCCCAGGTGGAAAATGCCGCTGAAATCGGTATGGAACACAACCTTGGCCTCACCTGCGACCCCGTCGGCGGGCGCGTGCAGATTCCGTGCATCGAGCGCAACGCCATGGGCTCCATCAAGGCGCTCAACGCCGCGCGCATGGCGCTGCGCGGCGATGGCACGCATTTTGTATCGCTCGATCAAGTCATCAAGACGATGCGCGATACCGGGCGTGACATGATGACAAAATACAAAGAGACCAGCCGGGGTGGACTGGCCGTGAATGTTATTGAATGCTGATTAAATCAATATGAGCAACTTTTCCATCTTTTCGCTGGCCCGCAACGCCATGTCCTACCACGAGGACTGGCAAAAGCAATGGCGCAGCCCGGCCCCCAAACGGGAGTACGACGCCATCATCGTCGGCGGCGGCGGGCACGGCCTGGCCACCGCGTATTACCTGGCCAAAGAGCACGGCATGCGCAATATTGCGGTGGTCGAACGCGGCTGGCTGGGTGGCGGCAACACGGCCCGCAACACCACCATCGTGCGCTCCAACTACCTGTGGGACGAAGCCACCCACCTGTATGAAAAAGCCATGCAGTTGTGGGAAGGCCTGTCGCAGGACCTGAACTACAACACCATGTTCAGCCAGCGCGGCGTGATGAACGTGGGCCACTCGCTGCAGGACATGCGCGACATCGAGCGCCGCGTCAACGCCAACCGCCTGAACGGCGTGGACGGCCTGGTGCTGACCCCGGCGCAGGTGCAGGAAATCGTGCCGATCATGAACAACCACTCGCTGCGCTACCCGGTCATGGGCGCATCGTTCCAGCCGCGCGGCGGTGTAGCCCGCCACGACGCGATCGCCTGGGGCTTTGCCCGTGCTGCGGACCGTCTGGGCGTGGACATCATCCAGAACTGCGAAGTGGTCGGCTTTGAGCGCGACGGCGACCAAGTCACCGGCATCGAGACCACGCGCGGCACCATCAAGAGCAAAAAGATCGGTGTGGTGGCCGCCGGTCACAGCAGCGTGCTGGCCGAGATGGCCGGCATCCGCCTGCCCCTCGAAAGCCACCCGCTGCAGGCCCTGGTGTCGGAACCCATGAAACCCATCATCCACACCGTGGTGATGAGCAACGCCATCCACGCCTACGTCAGCCAGAGCGACAAGGGCGACCTGGTGATTGGCGCCGGCATTGACTCGTATGTGGGCTACGGCCAGCGCGGCAGCTTCCCGGTCATCGAGCACACGCTGCAAGCCATTTGCGAGATGTTCCC
>CAKZJN010000145.1 GCA_936943465.1 uncultured Rhodoferax sp. | reverse complement strand
GTCCGTTTAGGGTCCGTTTAGCTGCTTAGCCTTTGGCAACCGGGCGGCTGGGGTCGCTGCACCATTCGCTCCAGCTTCCCGCGAACAGGGCGGTGCGGCCCAGACCGGCAATTTCCATGGCCAGGATATTCGGCACCGCGCTTACGCCGCTGCCGCAGTGGTGCACTACATGCGCAGGGTCGCGCTGGCCGAGCAGGGCGGTGAATTCGGCGCGCAGTGTTGCGGCGTCCTTGAACTTGCCATCGGTACCGATATTCAGGTTAAACGGGCGGTTCAGCGCGCCCGGAATGTGGCCCGCCACCGGGTCAATCGGTTCCACCTCACCCTTGTAACGCGGGGCGCCACGGGCATCCAGAATGGCCTGGTCTGCCGCACCCAGGTTCGCCAGCACCGTTTCGGCGCTCACCAGTTGCACCAGCGGCTCCTTCAGGGCAAAAGTTGCTCCGGCCCGGGGGGCTTCCTCGCCGGCCGTGGTGGCGCCCTCTGCCGCCTGCCAGGACTGAAAGCCGCCGTCGAGCACGGCCACGTGGTCGTGCCCCAGCCATTTGAGCATCCACCAGAGGCGGCCGCAGTAGTTGGCGCCTTGGCGGTCGTACGCCACGGCCTGCATGCCATTGGTAAAGCCAACGCTGCCTAGCCACTCGGCAAACTTCTCGCGGGCCGGCAGCGGATGGCGCCCGCCGGACGCCGCACCGGTCACTGCGCGGTCACCCTTGGCGCTCAGGTTGTTGTCCAGGTGGGCATAGACCGCGCCGGTAATGTGCGACTCGCGGTACTGGGCCGGACCAATGGCGGGCTGCATCAGGTCGCAACTGCAGTCAAACACCATGCACGGCACGCCTTCGGCTTGCAGGGTTTGCAACTGGGCAACGGATATCAGGGTGGTGTAGGCGCTGGGCATGGTGTGCTCCCTATGAACGAATAATGAAGCGTCAGTGTTCTTCGGCCGGCGTGTTGGGCAAGGCGCGCGCGCGCAGGGCGGTGGCCATGACTCCGCTGGCCACAATGATGGCAATGCCGACCCATGCCATGGGTTCAATCTGGTCACCGAACAGGGTCAGGCTGAAGATGGAGGCAAACACGATGCCGGAATACTGCATGCTGGCCACCACCAGCGTGGCACCCTTGGCATAGGCGCGGGTCATGCACCACTGACCCATGGAGGCCAGGATGCCGATGGGCACGACCCAGGCGGCATCCTCCAGCCGTACATCGGCCCAGGGCGTGGTGGGGGTGAACAACATGCCCATGGCGCCAACCAGCGTGGTGCCAATGGAAAAATAGAAGACGGTGCGCTCTTCCGTTTCCCCCACCTTGCCCAGCGCTGTGACCTGCATATAGGCCAGCGCCGAGCCCATGCCCGAGAGCAGCCCAATGACACCGGCAAATAGTTGGTTCTGGTCAATCGTGGGGCGTAGCGTGAGCACCACGCCGGCAAAACCGAGCAAAACGGTGAAAAGCAAAGGCCCCTGTTTTTCGGGCTGACCGTAGAGCAGGGCGCCGCCCACAATAAAGGCCGCCACCCAGACACCGCTCATGTAATTCAGCGTCATGGAGGTTGCCAGCGGCAAATGGGCTATGCCATAAAACCAGCCACTCATGGAGGCCACGCCCACCACGCTGCGGGTGACATGCATCATGGGCACTTTGGTACGCAAGTCGGTGCCACGCGCGCGCACCACAATGGCCATGAAGACGATGCTGACAAGGCCGCGATAAAAGATGATTTCGGCCGTATTGAAGCTATGCGACGCGAACTTGATCCCCACCGCCATGCTGGCGAAGAAGAACGAGGCCGCAACCATCCATAGCGCTTGCACTAGGCGGGCGTCCCCATGGTCTTGCGGTACCACTCGTGGAAGTGCTGCATGCCGTCTTCCATCGGGCTCTGGTACGGCCCCACTTCGTTGTCACCACGTGCCAGCAGGGCCGCGCGCCCGGCATCCATGCGTTCACCGATTTCATCGTCCTCGATGCAAGTTTCCATGTAGGCAGCCTGCTGGGCTTCCACAAACTCGCGCTCGAAGGCGGCAATTTCCTCAGGGTAGTAAAACTCCACCATGTTCATGGTCTTGTTCACGCCCATCGGGTGCAGGGTCGATACGGTGAGCACGTGGGGGTACCACTCCACCATGATGTGCGGGTAGTAGGTCAGCCAGATGGCGCCGTATTGCGGCGGCACATTGTTGCGGTAGTTCAGCAGGGCCTTGTGCCAGCGCTCGTACACCGGGCTGCCGGCCTTGCCCAGGCGGTTGGCCACGCCCACGGTTTGCACCGAGTGGTGATCGCCAAACTCCCATCGCAAGTCGTCACAGGTCACGAACTGACCGAGGCCGGGATGGAACGGGCCTACGTGGTAGTCCTCCAGGTAGACCTCAATAAAGGTTTTCCAGTTGTAGTTGCACTCGTGCATTTCGACCCGGTCGAGCACGTAGCCATCAAAACTCAGGTCGGCCCGCGGGCCCATGTTGGCCAACTGTGCGGCCACATCCACGCCGTTTTGCTCAAACAGCAGGCCGTTCCATTCCTGCAGCTTGTAATTGTTGAGGTTCAGGCAAGGGTCGTGGGCAAAGTGCGG
>CAKZJN010000144.1 GCA_936943465.1 uncultured Rhodoferax sp. | reverse complement strand
ACCAGTTTCCCGGGTGGTGTGCCCCAAGTCGCCTGAGCCAGCGCGTCACGAGAAGCCCAGGAGGCCAAGCCAGCACCAGCAGCCAGCGTTGCAGTGGCTTTGAGAAGTTCGCGTCGGCGCAAATAGACCGACTGAGGCGTGATGTCGCTCGGAACGGAGTGGTCAAAGCCAGAAGTACGGGATGGAATAAGCATAGTGAGTGATCCTTTCTATGCGGATTAGTCGGCTCGGGCGGGCCGTTCTTACAGTGCATGCAAATTTGCGACCCATTGGAAGCAAGCTATCACAGCAAAGTGGGCCTTGCAGGCGCAGGGACAAACAAAAAGGCGGGGCACCTGAGTGCCCCGCCTTTTGAAATTTGGCTAAACCAGCCCCGTAACGGGGCCTGAAAAATTAGCGCAGTCCGGCGATGTAGTCGGAAACGGCCTTGATTTCACGGTCGTTCATCTTGGCAGCCACACCGGTCATCTGCGCGCTGTTCTTGCGCACACCGTCACGGAAAGCGGTCAACTGCGCCACAGCGTAGTCGGAATGCTGGCCGGCCAGACGCGGGTACTGGGCCGGGATACCAGCGCCATTCGGGCTGTGGCAACCTGCGCAGGCGGGAATCTGGCGGTCTGCAATGCCGCCGCGGTAAATGCGCTCACCCAAAGTGACCAACTCTTTTTCCTTGGAGAAACCGGGCTTGGCCGCCTTGGTGGTCAACCAGTAGGCAACGTTCTTCATGTCTTCTTCGGACAGTGCGGTGGCAAAGCCCTTCATGATGGCATTGGCGCGCTTGTCCGATTTGAACTCGGTCAATTGCTTGACGAGGTACTCCGCGTGCTGCTCCGAAAGTTTCGGATAGGCAGGCACCATCGAATTGCCATCCGGGCCGTGGCAGGCCGCACAGACCGCACCGAAGGTGGCCTCGCCTTTGGCCAGATCCGGCTTGTACTTGGCAGGTGCAGCCTCATTGGCCACAGCAGAGAAAGAGGATGCGGCAACAAAGCCAGCGATGAGCAAATGAGCAAACAACTTCATGATGGGGTGGTTTCTGAGGAGCAAAACTGCGCCATTCTACAATGCGGCTTCGGGTTTACCTTACTCCACAATGACCATCCCAACAAACCCACGCGCAGCCGCTGGCACAAAAGCTCCCAAAACCCCAGCAGAAAAGTCTGCCGCGACCATCGCCACCGGGTGGCTGCACACCGCCAGATTTCTCACCACGGCACCGCAATTGCACTTTTTGCCGGCCCTGGACGTTCCTGAAATTGCCTTTGTGGGCCGCTCGAACGCGGGCAAATCCACCTGTATCAATACGCTAACGCAGCAAAAACAGCTGGCATTTGCTTCCAAAAAACCGGGGCGCACCCAACACATCAACCTATTTGCCTTGGGCAAACAGGGCGTGACCGATGCCGTGCTGACCGACCTGCCCGGCTATGGTTACGCCGCCGTGCCTAAGCAGGACAAAATCCGCTGGCAACAGGTGATGGCCAACTACCTGGTGTCGCGCGAGAACCTGATGGGCATCGTGCTGATGTGCGACCCCCGGCACGGCATGACCGAACTGGACGAAATATTGCTGGAAGTGATTCGGCCGCGCGTGGAAGAAGGCCTGAAATTCCTGATTGTGCTGACCAAGGCCGACAAACTCACCCGCTCGGAGGCGGCAAAAATCCTGTCCATCACCAAGCTGCAAGCGGGTGGCGGTGAAGTGATGCTGTTTTCGGCCACCAAGCGCCAGGGGATTGAGGACGTCTCCAAACTGCTGTGGAAGTGGGTCCACCCGGAAGGCGTCAGTACGGAGGCGCCTCCCCCGCAGGCCGATCCTTGAAACGCTTGTGCACCCAGTAATACTGGGCCGGCATGGTGTCTATATAAGTTTCCAGTTTCTGGTTCATGCGCGCGGTGTCTGCCGTGGCATCCGCCGTTGGAAAGTTATCCCACGGCTCCAGAATTTCAATGTCATAGCCCTGCGCTGTCATGCGGGTGACCAGCGGAACCACCTGGGCCCGTGCGAGACGGGCAAAGCGTGACAAGGAGGGTACGGTTGCTGCCGGTACACCGTAAAACGGTACGAATACAGAATCTTCCGGGCCAAAGTTCATGTCCGGCAGCAAGTACAGAGGCTCCCCCGCCTTGAGCGCAGCAACGATGGTCTTGACGCCGTCGACTCGCCCAAACAAACGGGCACTGCCGAAACGCTTGCGCCCCTGCAAGATCCAGGCGTCTGCAATCTCGTTAGCCTGATTGGTGTAAATCGTGGTGAAGTGGCGCGGCAATTGCTGCGTGATCGCGGTCCAGCCTGCATCCAGTCCCATAAAGTGGGGCGCAAAGATCACGGTCGGCTTGTCCCCTTGCAGCGCCTGCGGCTGCCCCGTAATGCGCAGCCGCCTGCGCAAAGTGGCTTCGTCCGCATGCCAGAGCCAGCCCCGGTCCAGCCAGGCTTTGGCGAAATTCGCAAAAGTGTCACGGGCACATTGCCGCACCTGCGCCTCGGTCCACGCCGGAAAGCACAGGCGCAGATTGGTTAGCACCACGCGCCGCCGTGACCCCACGACAGCGTACAAGACCCAACCCAGCACAACACCCAAGCCACGCACCCACGTCAGGGGTAACAAGCCAATCCATTGCACCAGCCCCAGCACCAGCCGCGTCATGACTCCTCCTTGCGCGGCTGTTTGTAGCGGGCGTAACCCCACAGGTACTGCCCCGGCTGCTGCTGAATCAACTGCTCCATGGCCCCATTGATCTGGGTTGCGGCAATGCCTTTGTCGTCAGACAAAGTCTCGGTGAGCGGTCGGATGTGGACCGTATAGCCGCGCCCCCAACCCAGGCGCTCGCCCCAGGCCAGCAAAACCGTGGCACCGGTTTGCTGAGCCAGTCGTGCGGACAGCGTCATGGTGTAGGCCGGTTGTCCGAAAAACGGGGCCCACACGCCGAGGCCTTCCGGTGGAACCTGGTCCGGCAGCAAGCCCACCACCTGACCGGCCTTCAGGGCCTTGATGAGTTGCTTGACACCCGCCAGCGTAGTGGGTGCGGTAGCCAGCCCCGGGCGCTGGCGCGACGCGGCCACCACCTGGCGCAACCAGGCCTTGCGCGGCGGTCGGAACAGCACCGTGATGGGTTGTCCGCTTGCGGCAAAGCGTTCGGCGTAGGCTTGCGCCGTTACCTCAAAGCATCCGAGGTGCGGGGTCAGGAAAATAATGCCGCGCCGCTGTTGCAGCGCTTCTTCGATCAGCGCCACGCCATTCCAACGCACGGCCACCGGCTTGCCCAGCCACAGACGCGGCAATTCAGCCACCAGCCGGCCCGACTCGCCGACCGCGCGCGACCAACCGGACCACGTCACGCCAGCCAACCGTGCGTTGGCCAGAAAACGGCGGCGGTAAACACCCGAAGCCAAAAAGGCAACCCAACCCAACAGCCAGCCGAGCGCATGCAAGGCCACCAGGGGCCAGTGCGAAAGCAGTCGAAAAAGTGCGGTCATTGCTGAGATAAAATGCGGGCGTGTCGCTGAGTTACGGAACTACTTGCAGGGCGACGCACACAAGGGCAGCCGCCAAGGACCGCCATTGTGCCTTGCCAATTTTGGCAAATCTGCTAAAGCGTTCGCTGAAAGCCAAAAGCCCAAGCAACGCAGATTGACTTAACTTTTGGAGAAATTTCTATGGCGAACGACTTCCTCTTTACCTCTGAATCGGTTTCCGAAGGCCACCCCGACAAGGTTGCCGACCAGATTTCCGATGCCATCCTCGACGCAATTTTCAAGCAGGACCCGCGCAGCCGTGTGGCCGCTGAAACCCTGACCAACACCGGTCTGGTGGTGCTGGCAGGTGAAATCACCACCAATGCGCATGTGGACTACATCCAGGTGGCACGCGACACCATCAAGCGCATCGGCTACGACAACACCGAGTACGGCATCGACTACAAGGGTTGCGCCGTGCTGGTGGCCTACGACAAGCAGTCCAACGACATCGCCCAGGGCGTGGATCACGCATCCGACGACCACCTGAACATCGGTGCCGGTGACCAGGGTCTGATGTTTGGCTACGCCTGCGACGAAACGCCCGAGCTGATGCCCGCGCCCATCTACTACGCCCACCGCCTGATGGAGCGCCAGGCCCAGTTGCGCAAGGATGGCCGTCTGCCCTTTCTGCGCCCGGACGCCAAGAGCCAGGTGACCATGCGCTATGTAGATGGCAAGCCCCACAGCATTGACACCGTGGTGCTGTCCACCCAGCACAGCCCCGACCAGTCGGAAACGCAAACCACCATGAAGGCCAGCTTCACGGAAGCCGTCATTGAGGAAATCATTAAGCCGGTGCTGCCCAAGGAGTGGCTGCAAAACACCCGCTACCTGGTGAACCCCACCGGTCGTTTTGTGATTGGCGGCCCGCAAGGCGATTGCGGTCTGACCGGCCGCAAGATCATTGTGGACACCTATGGCGGCGCCTGCCCGCACGGCGGCGGTGCTTTCTCCGGCAAGGACCCCTCCAAGGTGGACCGCTCGGCTGCCTACGCTGCCCGCTATGTGGCCAAGAACGTGGTGGCGGCTGGTTTGGCCAAGCAGTGCCAGGTGCAGGTGGCCTACGCCATTGGCGTGGCCAAGCCCATGAACATCACGGTCTACACCGAAGGCACCGGCGTCATCCCCGATGACAAGCTGTCCGCCTTGGTGGCCGAGCACTTTGACCTGCGCCCCAAGGGCATCATCCAGATGCTCGACCTGCTGCGCCCGATCTACGAAAAGACTGCCGCCTATGGTCACTTCGGTCGCGAAGAACCCGAATTCACCTGGGAACGCACCGATAAGGCTGCAGCGCTGCGCGCAGCGGCAGGCTTGAAATAAGCGCATGAAACTCCAGACACAACGCTTCATTGACCGTTGGGTAGGCCAACTGCTGTGCGGCGTGGTGTCTGGCTGGGTGCGTCTGACCGGTGGCGCTGCCAAGCCGGTACACAACCCGAAAAATATTCTCGTCATCCTGCTGTCCGAGATGGGCAGCATCGTGCTGGCGGGGCCGATGTTTGCGCAAATCCGTCGCCAGTACCCTGGTGTGAACATTCACATCCTGCAGCTCAAAAAGAACCAGGAAGTCTCCAAGCTGCTGCAGCTCACGCAGCCCGAATTCATGCACAGCCTGGACGACCGCTCCGGTGGCTCGCTGGTGCGGGACATCCTGGCGGTCAGCCGCAAGATGCGTGCGCTGAGTCTGGATGCGGTGATTGACTGCGAGTTGTTCTCGCGGGTGAGCGCCTTGCTGTCGTTTACCACCGGTGCGCCGGTGCGCGTGGGTTTCACGCCCCACACGCAAGAGGGCCTGTACCGCGGAAGCTTTATCAACCACGCCATTCCCTACAACCCCTACCAGCACATCAGCAAGCAGTTTCTCGCTCTGGTGGATGCGCTGGAATCGGCCGGCGCCATGCCGCGCACCAAGGCCGCTTCCATTCGCGCGCTGCCTTCTGAGACGGAACTGCGCGTCGATTTCTCGGCCGA
>CAKZJN010000143.1 GCA_936943465.1 uncultured Rhodoferax sp. | reverse complement strand
CAGCACCTTGTTTGTTGGCGCTGAAGTTGGGGGTGTCGATGCCACCGAAATACGGAAAGCCCACATCGCCAATGTCAAAAGCGCTGCCCTCGCCCTCCATCAGGCTGAGCTTGAGTTTGACGTCCGAGTCGTTGCGTGCCTCTTTATTTTCCAGATTCCATTGACCCAGGTCGGTGCGACCCTCGGCACCCCAGCGGAAACCAATGGAGCCATTGGGCACCACTATCTTGTCATTCTGGTCCAGCGCCAGAGTCTTCCACTCAGGGTTGTTGCTCTGGCCCAGCTTGCCATTGAAGTCGCTGGCGCGCAGGTAGTGGCCCGGTACCAGCACCGTGCGACCGTCGGGCAGTTTGCGCTCCTCTAGTTGCACTAGGTTGGGCATATCGGTGTAACGGCGCACGTATTCATCGAAATACGCGCTGCGTTTTTCGAAGTAAAACTCTTTCAGGATCACATGGCCCATGGCCATGGCCACGGCAGCGTCGGTGCCCTGCTTGGGGTGCATCCACAGATCGGCCAGCTTGCTGATCTCGGCATAGTCGGGCGTGATGGCCACCGTCTTGGCCCCCTTGTAGCGCACCTCGGTAAAGAAGTGTGCGTCGGGCGTGCGTGTCTGGGGCACGTTGGAGCCCCAGGCGATGATGAAGGTGGAGTTGTACCAGTCGGCCGACTCGGGCACGTCGGTCTGCTCCCCCCACACCTGCGGGCTGGCGGGCGGCAGGTCGCAGTACCAGTCGTAAAAGCTCATGCACACGCCACCGATCAGACTCAGGTAGCGACTGCCCGCTGCATAGCTGACCATGGACATGGCGGGAATCGGCGAGAAGCCAATCACCCGGTCCGGTCCCCACTTCTTGGCGGTATAGACGTTGGCCGCAGCAATCAGTTGGTTCACTTCGTCCCAGGTGCTGCGCACCATGCCACCCAGGCCACGCTGCTTGACCCACTGGCTTCGCGCGTCGTTGTTTTCCACCAAGCTGGCCCAGGCATTGACCGGGTCCTTGGCGACAGCCAGTGCGGCACGCCACTGCGTCAGCAGTCGGCCGCGCACCATGGGGTACTTAACGCGGTTGGCGCTGTACAAATACCAACTGTAGGAGGCACCACGCGCGCAGCCACGCGGTTCGTGGTTGGGCAGGTCGGGACGGGTGCGGGGGTAGTCGGTCTGCTGGGTTTCCCAGGTGACGATGCCGCCCTTGACGTAGATCTTCCACGAGCAGGAGCCCGTGCAGTTCACGCCATGGGTGGAGCGAACGATCTTGTCGTGGGCCCAGCGGTCGCGGTAGGCGTCTTCCCAGGTGCGGTCTTCGGCAGTCGTTACGCCGTGCCCATCGGAAAAGCTCTCCTTGGGGGCCGAGAAGTGGCTCAGGCGGTCCAGAAAATGGCTCATGGTGTGCTCCGTTATGAAAATGTTGTGCGGGCTTGCGGGCTTGTTCAGGGGTTCTTGATTTCAGAGCCGGCGCGCAGGTAGAACCACCAGTTCAGCACCAGGCAGAGTGCGTAAAACACCGCAAAGCCGTACATCGCGGCTTCGGGTGTACCGGCCTTGATCTGGGCGCCAATCACCACTGGGGCGATGAAGGCGCCATAGGCCGCAACCGCTGAGGTCCAGCCCAGTACCGGACCCGCTTGCTGGCGGTCAAAGATGACGCCGATGGTCCTGAAGGTTGAGCCGTTGCCAATGCCGCTGGCCGCAAACAGCAGCACAAACAGCCACATAAAGGTCTGGAAATATTGCTCGGGTGTGGCCGATCCATAGGCTTGCAACATGGTGTAGCCCACGGCTACTGAGGCCAGCACCATCACGACGGAAATCACCTGGGTGACGATCGAGCCGCCCACCTTGTCAGAGATCCATCCGCCTACCGGGCGAATCAACGCTCCCACAAAGGGGCCAATCCATGCGTAGGTCAATGCGGAAGGCGCATTGGGATTCTTCAGCGTGTGCTGCATGATGCCTGCGGCATCAGGTACGTGGCTGATGCCAAAGATCACCGTGATCGATAGGGGCAGTGCCATGGAAAAGCCAATGAAGGAACCGAAGGTCACGATGTACAGCAGGGTCATGGACCATGTGTGCTTGTTGGAGAAGATGGCGTACTGCTTGCCAATGTTGGCCTTCATCTCGCCAAAGGC
>CAKZJN010000142.1 GCA_936943465.1 uncultured Rhodoferax sp. | reverse complement strand
GGTCGAAACGAGCGCGAGATTTCGCTAGTGGGTCAATGTTGAACAAAGTGAAGTAGACCGTTAACCAGGCCACCATAGTGAAACCAAATCGAGTTACCAAAAGTGAATATGCCAAGCTGCGCGGGTGTGCACCCAGCGCCGTGACGCGCGCCATTAAGGAAGGGCGGATCACCACGGTGGCGATTGACGGGCGCGACCTGATCGAGGTGGCCGTGGCGGACATTCAGTGGCAGACCAACACCCGTGCCCGGGCCGATAGCACCAGCGCTGCGGCTGCGCCCCTGGCCGGCGTGATCGTCGCCAACGAAGTGGGCCGCACCCCGAGCTATGAAGATGCCCGCCGCCGCCGCGAGCTGGCCGAAGCCAACATCGCAGAAATGAAGCAGGCCGAAATGGAAGGTGTCCTGATCCGTGCCGATGCCGTGCGCAGCGCCTGGGCAGCCAAGATCACTGGCGCGCGCGATGCCCTGCTGCAGATACCCAGCCGCCTGGCACCGGTGCTGGCCGCGGAGCTTGACCTGGTGAATGTCACCGGCCTACTGGAAGATGCGCTGCGCCAGGCATTGGCCGATATGAGCACCGAGGTAAAAACCTGATGGGCGCCCGCGACCTCCCCGATGACTACGCCCGCGCTGCCGCGCTGGTGGACTCTCTGTTCTCGGAGTTCATGCGCCCACCGGCCAACCTGACCGTCAGCCAGTGGGCCGACAAAAACCGCATGCTGTCGGGCAAGGCCTCCAGCGAGCCCGGCCCATGGCGCACCGACCGCACGCCGTACCTGCGCCAGATCATGGATGACCTCAGCGCGCGCAGCATCGTCCAGGAGGTGGTGGTGATGTTCGCCGCCCAGCTCGGGAAGTCCGAGACTGGCAACAACTGGCTGGGCTACATCATCGACAACGAGCCGGGCCCCTGCATGGTGGTGCAGCCGACCACCGACATGGCCAAGCGATTCAGCCGCCAGCGCATCACCCCCATGCTGGAGGAAACCCCCGCGCTGCGCCGCAAGGTGCGCGAGAACCGGAGTCGGGACGATGCCAACACCACGCTGATGAAAGACTTTGCCGGCGGCGTCCTGGTGGTGTCCGGCGCCAACAGCGCGGCCAGCCTGCGCTCGATGCCGGTGCGGTATTTGTTCCTGGACGAAATCGACGCCTACCCGCTGGACGTGGACGGCGAGGGTGACCCGGTCGCCCTGGCTGAAAAGCGCACCAGCACCTTCGCCCGAAAGAAGGTGCTCAAAGTCAGCACCCCAACCACCAAAGACTTTTCCCGTATCGAATCTGCCTACCTGCAAAGCAACGCCTGCACCTTCCACGTGGCATGCCCCCATTGCGGCGAGCACCAGGCGCTGATCTGGGGATCTGCCACCCCGCACGGCCTGCGATGGGACCGCGCTGCCGATGGCACCCCGCTGCTGGACACCGTGCGCTATGTCTGCCAGCATCATGGCTGCGAGATCAGGGAGTTTGAGAAGCCCGGCATGCTGGCCAGCGGCTACTGGGTGGAGGGCCACGACAGCACCCGCGCCGGGCGCCTGACCGGCTACCACCTGAACGCTCTGTATGCGCCGCTGGGCTGGGTGAGCTGGGCCGACCTGGTGCAGCAGTTCACCGAAGCCGCCGCCGCCTCCAAAAATGGCGACATTTCCAAGCTCAAGACCTTCACGAACACCGTGTTGGCCGAGACCTGGGAGGAGCAGGGCGATCGCACCAACACCCATGACCTGATCAAGCGCGCGCCCGATCTGCCGCTGCGCCAGGTGCATTGGGGCATGTTCGTCTGCACCATGGGCGTGGATACGCAGGGCGACCGCCTGGAGGCCTACGTCTGGGCCTGGGGTCGCGGCCTTGAGCGCCAACTGGTCGATCGCCAGATCATTTACGGCGACCCGGGCCTGCCAGAAGGCGAGCCCGGTAGCCCCTGGACGGCTCTGACCGAGTACCGCCGTACACCCATCCAGCATGTGAGCGGGCGCACCGTGCTGATCAGTGCCACTGCGGTCGACTCTGGAGGCCACCACACCCAGGCGGTTTATGAATACGCCCGCCGCCATCAGCACATGCACGTGCTGGCTATCAAGGGCATGTCGGTGGCCGGCCGCGCGGTGCTGGGCAAACCCACCGAGCAGGATGTGAACTGGCGTGGCCAGAAAATGAAGCGCGGCGTCAAGCTCTGGCCTATTGGCACCGACACCGCCAAAGCCGAAATTTACGGGCGCCTGCGCAACACCGAGCCAGGCCCCGGCTACGTGCACATCAGCAAGCGCCACCACCCCGACGTGTTCGAGCAGATCACCAGCGAGCGCCTGGTCACCCGCTATGTCAAGGGCCACGCAAAGATGGATTGGGTCAAACCCGCCGGCAAGCGCAACGAAGCGCTGGACTGCGCCGTGTATGCCCTGGGCTGTGCGCATTACCTGGGCATCGAGCGCTGGCGCGAGAGCGACTGGGCCCGCCTGGAAAGCCAAGTGCAGGGCCGAGACCTGTTCGACACCCCCGCCCTGGTGGAGAGTTCTCCCAGTGAGCCGGTGCAGGACGCTCCCGCCACACCCCAAATAACCCAACTGCCCCAACCGCCGCCCGCTGAACGCCCAAAACCAGCGCTGCAAATCAACCGCCCCTCCGTTAACCGACCCACTGCAAGGCCTTCCTCATGGTGAAAACAGCCGTCCAACTTGAAATCAAACAATGCGTGATTGCGCCGGACGTGGCGCACACCGATGACGTGGTGGAGTACACCCTGCGCTGCGTGCTCGCCATGGCCCCGCAGCTCACCGAGGCCATCCGGCAAAGCATCTGCCGGGATGTGAACACCCAGGTGCGCAGCGTGTTTGGTGGCGAGCGGGCCTACATCAGCCGCCGCCCTGGCGAAGGCCGGTTTGCCCGCAACGCCCAGATCCGGCGCGACTACAAGGCGGGCGAGCGCATCCCCTTGCTCGAAAGGCGCTACGGCCTGAGCAAGGCACGTCTTTGGGAGATCATCAACGAGTAATGCCCTGCTGTCTGGTTTTTGCCTTACAAACCAGACAGCCAAGCCGCCATAGTCACGCCACATGGCTGCCAATACCCCCACTACAGAGCCCAATGCGCTGATCGCTGGCGATACAGCTAAATGGCTCAAGACGCTCACCGATTACCCCGCTTCCGAAGGCTGGACGCTCAGCTATTCCCTGGTGAGCGCGGCCAATCGCATCAATTTCAGCGCGTCCGCCAGTGGCGACATCTACCTGGTTGCAGTACCTGCGGCCACCACCACCGCCTGGGTCTCCGGCGCATACGAATGGCGCGCACAGGTCAGCAAATCCGGTGAAGTGTTCACGGTGGCCACCGGCAGCATCGTGGTGCAGCCCAGTTTTGGCAGTGCTGTGGATAACCGCAGCCATGCACGCAAAGCCCTAGCCAACATCGAGGCATACCTGGAGAACGCTGGAAACCTCAGTGCCGCCAGTTACGAGATCGCTGGGCGCAAGCTGCAGCGTATCGCCTTACCAGAACTGTTGACCCTGCGTGACAAATACAAAGTCGAAGTCAACCGCGAGGAAGCTGCTTCCAATGTGGGCCGTAACCTGCCGGACCGTCGCCGCATCATGGTGCGCTTCGGCGCCTAAGCAATGCAAAACACCAGTTTTATTCAACGTGCCCGCAGTACCGTCGCCCGATGGGTTGGCGGTCAAGCACCCCAGGTGCGCAGGCTGCAGGCTGCCCGGATGGATCGCCTTACCAGCGACTGGCTGGCCACCGAGCAATCCCTTAACCAGGATCTGCGCACCGACCTCAACCGCACCCGCGCACGCGGCCGTGATCTAGCCCTGAACAACGACTACGCCACCAAGTTTGTGGGCATGGTCAAAAACAACATTATCGGCCCCGGCGGCATCCGCCTGCAGATGCGCGTGGAGGACAAGCCCGGCGCTCCTGACCGCTTGGCCAACAATGCCATCGAAGACGCATGGGCCGAATGGTCCAAGACTTGCGATATCACCGGCCAGCAATCCCTGCGCGATCTGTGCGAAACCCTGGTGGGCGGACTGCCATCCGACGGAGAATTCATGCTGCGCCTGGTGCGTGGTATCGAGTCGGGCAACAAATACGGCCTGGCGCTGCAGATCATCGATGTGGACCGCATCGACACCACCTACAACGTGGCCGGCACACCGGGGCGCAATGCCATCATCATGGGCGTGGAGATCAATGCCCACCGCCGCCCGGTCGCCATCCATGTGTTTGTGGCCCATCCCAACGATGGCTCCAACGGAAGCCGCATGCGTATGCGCTTGGACATCAACGACACGCTGCACCGCTTTCGGGTAGAACGTGCCGAGCAGCTGCGGGGTATCCCCTGGATGGCCCCAGGCATGATCAGCCTGCATCACCTGGGCAACTTCAAGCTGTCGGCTCTTCTGGCTGCCGAGCATGGCGCCAACCATTACGGCTTCTTCACCACACCGGACGGCATAGCGCCCCTGGGGGCAGACGATGGCGGAACCACCACCACCGTAAGCCAGCCCGGAACCTTTGACACGCTGGCCAGCGGCGTCAGCTTCCAACCATTCCAGAGCCCATACCCCAACGAAGTATTCGGTCCCTTCGTCAAGACCACGCTGCAGCGCATCGCAAGCGGATGGCGTGTAGCCTACCACTCGCTAGCCAATGACCTGGAAGGCGTCAGCTACAGCAGCATTCGCAGCGGCGCATTGGAGGAACGTGATCGCTGGTCTGCTGACCAGGAGTGGTTCATTTCCTCCACTATGGAACCCATTTTTCAGGCATGGCTGCAAAGCTCGCTGCTCATGGGCGCCATCACTATGCCTAACGGTAGCGCACTACCTGCTGCCAAGATCGCCAAATTCAGCCGCCACGAGTGGCAGCCCCGCCGCTGGGAGTGGGTAGACCCCAAGGGCGACATGGAAGCCAAGATTCTGGCCGTCAAGGCCGGGCTCATGTCGCCGCAGGATCTGGCCTCTGCCATGGGC
>CAKZJN010000141.1 GCA_936943465.1 uncultured Rhodoferax sp. | reverse complement strand
GTGCCGGGCAAGGAAGAGTTTTACGAGACGCTGCGCTACTTCAAAAAGCAAATCGAGCTTACCGGCGTCAAGTTGCAACTGAACCGCAAGGTGGCGGCGCAGGACTTGTTGAAGGAAGGTTTTGCGCAGGTGGTGCTGGCTACGGGCGTGAGCCCGCGCCTGCCCGACATCGAAGGCATTGCGCACCCCAAGGTGGTGGGCTACCTGGACGTGCTGCGCGACCACTGCGCGGTGGGCAAAACGGTCGCGCTGATTGGCGCCGGCGGCATTGGCTTTGATGTGGCCGAATACCTGATGCACAGCGGCACCAGCCCGAGCCAGGACGCAGCCAAGTTCTTTGCCGAATGGGGCGTGGACCCGTCTTACGCCGAGCGCGGCGGTTTGACCGCAGCGCACATCGAGGCCAGCCCGCGCAAGGTGTTCCTGCTGCAACGCAAGGCCAGCAAGGTGGGCGATGGCTTGGGCAAAACCACCGGCTGGATTCACCGCACCTCGCTGAAGAACCGGCAGGTGGAAATGATGGCCGGCGTGACCTACCGCAAGGTGGACGATGCCGGCCTGCACATCACGGTGGGCGACAAGGACATCACCATCCCCGCCGACACGGTGGTGGTGTGCGCCGGGCAGGAGCCGCAACGTGCCTTGCAGGCCGAACTGGAGGCGGCGGGGTGCCGGGTGCATCTGATTGGTGGGGCCGACAAGGCCGCCGAGCTGGATGCCAAGCGCGCCATCAAGCAGGGCACCGAACTGGCGCTGGGCTTTGATGCTGCACCGGCTACAGCTTCCACCACGGCAGTCGCAACCAGCGCCATGCCAGCCGCTGTGGCCCAGAGCCTGAAGGCCTGGCACGCCATGGTGGCCAGTGGCGATCTGGGGGAGGTGGGCAGCCTGCTGCACCGCAAGGCGGTGTTCCATTCGCCCATGGCGCACACGCCGTACCCCAGTGCGCAGGTGGTCGGGCTGATCCTGACCCAGGCATCACAGGTGTTTCAGGACTTTGCCTACCATCGCGAATTTGCCAGCGCCGACGGGCTCAGCGTGACGCTGGAATTCAGCGCCCGGGTGGGGGACAAAAAGCTCAAAGGCGTGGACCTGATCCGCTTTGACGCGGAGGGAAAGATCCTTGAGTTTGAAGTGATGGTGCGCCCCATGACTGCGTTGCAGGCTCTGGGCGAAGAAATGGGACGGCGGCTGGAGCCCTATATGCAGGCGTATCTGGCGTCCCAATCCAAGAAAGCTTAGTAAGGAGCCGCGCATGGAATTTGAAACCCTGACCGTCGATTTGCAGGACCACATTGCCACGGTGACCCTGAACCGCCCCGAAAAAGGCAACGCGATGAACGCCGTGATGTGGCCGGAAATTCGCCAGGCCTTTGAGTGGGTAGACCGCACGCCCGAGGCGCGCGTGGCCATTCTGCAGGGCGAGGGCAAGCACTTTTGCACCGGCATTGACCTGCAGATGATGCTGGGCTTGCTGCAGCAGATAAAAGGCGATTGCGGTGGCCGCACGCGCGATGAGTTGCGCAACGTCATTCTCGACATGCAAGGCACCCTGACCAGCCTGGAGCGTTGTCGCAAACCGGTGCTGGCGGCCATTCACGGTGCCTGCATCGGTGGCGGGATTGATTTGATTTGCTGTGCCGACATGCGCTACGCCACCGAGGACGCGGTGCTGTGCATCAAGGAAATCGATATCGGCATGACTGCCGATGTTGGCACCCTGCAGCGCTTGCCCAAGCTGATTGGGGAGGGCGTGGTGCGCGAGCTGGCCTACACCGGGCGCAATGTGAGCGGCACCGAAGCTGCAGCCCTGCGCCTGGTCAACCGCACGTTCGAGACGCGCGAGGCGCTCATGGACGGTGTGCGGGAAATCGCTGCCACCATCGCAGCCAAGTCACCGTTGTCGATTCGCGGCACCAAAGAAATGATCACCTACGCCCGCGACCACAGCGTGGCCGACGGCCTGACCTACGTGGCCACCTGGAACGCCGCCATGCTGATGAGTGCCGACCTGCAAGAGGCCCTGCAGGCCGGGCTGCAAAAGCGGGAGCCGATCTTCAGGGACTGACGCGCGGGGGGGTATTGGAGGGACTTCGTCCCTGCCCGGTGCCTAAACTTCAAAGTGCACCAGGTGGTTGAGGTCCAGCCGAATCCCGATGTCACTTCCAAGCGGGTGATCGTGGTGGCTGGGCACCAGGCTGAACACCGTTTTCCCCGAAGGCAGGGCCAGGGTGTAGAGAAAGTTGGCACCGCGAAAGGTCTTGGCGACAACGTGCGCGCGGGTGGGGCTGTCATCATCGTGCAGGATGTCGTCGGGGCGGATCAGCAGCTCGATGGCGCTACCCGCCTTGTCCTGCGCGGCCTGGGGCAGACTGAAGTTTCCCAACTCGCAGGCAATGCGCTGCCCCTCCAGAATCTGGGCGCTGATCCAGGCGCCTTCTCCCAAAAAGTCAGCCACCAGGCGGTTGATCGGCTCATGGTACGTGTCCAACGGGGTGCCCCATTGTTGAATGCGGTGGTCCGCCATCACCGCAATATGGTCGGCCATGGCAAAGGCTTCGTGCTGGTCGTGGGTGACCATCACCGCCGTGGTACCGGTGGTCTTAATGAGGTCCCGTACCTCGGTCGCCAGGCGCTCGCGCAAGGCCACGTCCAGGTTGGAAAACGGTTCGTCCAGCAACAGTAACTGCGGGCGCGGTGCTAAGGCCCGGGCCAGCGCTACACGCTGTTGCTGACCACCCGAGAGCTCATGAATGGAACGCTTGGCCAAGGCCTCCAATCCCACCAGATGCAGCATCTCGGTTACGCGCGCCAATCGTTCCGAGGCGGGCAAGCTGTGCAGCCCAAAGCCCACGTTGGCAGCCACGTTGAGGTGCGGGAACAGCGCGTAGTCCTGGAACACCATGCCCACCTGACGCCGCTCGGTGGGCACTTGTATTTGCGCGCTGGCCACCTCAATCCCGGCAATGTGGATGCGCCCGTGGGTAACCGCCGCAAACCCGGCAATGGCGCGCAGCACGGTGGTTTTGCCGCAACCTGAGGGGCCGAGCAGACAGGCAATGTCGCCGCTGGGCAGCGCAAAGCTGATGTCACGCACCACGGGTTGTGTGCGACCCTCGTAAGTAACTGAGACTTGGTCCAACTGCAACAGTGCGGACGGCGGGAAGCTCATGCGTTTTCACTTTCTCGTACCAAGAGCACGATGGGCAGCAGGCTAGCCGCCACCACCCACACGGCGGGCAGCGCGGCACGGTCCCACATGCCTTCAGAGGTCATTTCAAAAATGCGGACGGCCAACGTGTCCCAGCCAAAAGGGCGGGTCAGCAAGGTAATGGGCATTTCCTTGAGCACCTCCACAAACACCAGCAACATGGCGGCCAACATACCGGGGCGCAGCAGGGGCAAATGCAACTGCCACAGGCTTTGCCAGGCGCCAAGGCCCAGTGTGCGTGCGGCCTGCTCCTGGTGCGGGGTAATGCGTTGCATAGCGCTGGACAGCGGCTGGAAGGCCACGGCCATGAAGCGCAACGCCAGCGCCAGGGCCAATACCAGCACCGTGCCTTTGAGGGTGGGGACGTTCTGCCAACCCTGAACTGCTGCCCATTCCAGCCAACGGCTGTCCAGCCAGGCCACGGGCACATACAGGCCTACCGACAGCACCATGCCGGGAATGGCGTAGCCCAGGTTGGCCGTGCGCACCAGTGGCGCCACCCAGGTGCCGGGCCAGCGTTTGCCGTGGGCCTGGCGCTGGGCATAGGCCAGTGCCAGCGCAGCAGCCAGCACGATCAGTGCGGTCATGCCTGCCAGCAAAAGTGAGTGCCATACAAAACCCCAGTAGCGTGCGTCCATGTCCTGCGCCGCCACCTGCACCGCCCATACCAACAACTGCACCAGCGGCACGACAAAAGCGGTCAGCAACACCAGGCCACAGGCCGTGGTCGCCAGGATCGCCTGCGCCCCGCGCAAGGGAATACGCAACGCGCTATTGCTGCGCTGGCCGCTGTAACGTTTGCGTGCGCGGGCGGCTTGCTCCACAGCCATAAGCACCAGCACGGCCAGTGCCAGCAAGGACGCCAGTTGTGAGGCCACGCTCAGGTTGAAGAGGCCAATCCAGGTTTTGTAAATGGCGGTGGTAAAGGTGTCCACATTGAAGATGGCCACGGTGCCGAAGTCCGCCAGCATTTCCATGAGCGCCAGGCTCAGGCCTGCCACCACCCAGGGCCGTGCCATGGGAATGGCCACCCGCCAGAACGCCTGCACGCGCGACAGGCCCAAAGTTTGCGCGGCCTGCAGGCACTGCATGCCCTGCGTCAGAAAGGCCTGGCGCGCCAGCAGGTACACATAGGGGTACAGCGCCATGCAAAACACAATGGCCGCGCCCGGCGTGGAACGCACCGAAGGCAGCGTCGCCTCAGGCCCCCACAGGTGCCGCCACAGGGTCTGGATGGGGCCGCTGTAGTCCATCAGGCCCACATGGACGAAGGCCAGCACGTAGGCCGGAAAAGCCAAGGGCAACACCAGCGCCGGGGCAAACAGGGCCCGGCCAGGAAATTCACACATGGCCGTGAGCCATGCCAGGCCCACGCCCAGCACCACCACGCCCAGGCCCACCGTCACCGCCAGTGCGGCCGTGCTTTTCAGCACACCGGGCAACACATAGTTGCGCAGGTGGTCCCAGACTTCGGGTTGCGAATCGGTCCAACTGGCCCCTACCACGAGCAAAGGCACCAGGGTAAGGGCGACCAGGGGGAGCACCACCCACACAATCCATGCGGGCAATTTCATGCGAACGGCTTGCTTTTCATACTTCCGACGAGCTTACCTGGGCCTATTTGTAGCCAGCGCGATCCATGAGGCGGGTTGCAGCGGCTTGTAATTCACCGGCCTTGGAAACGTTGATTGCATTCGGCTTGAACGGCCCCCAGGCCTTGATTACCGAGTCGGCTTCCACCTTGGGGTTGGCGGGGTATTCCAGGTC
>CAKZJN010000140.1 GCA_936943465.1 uncultured Rhodoferax sp. | reverse complement strand
GAAGAGAACCCCTTCCCCTGGATGAGCGAGATGATTGACCTGAAGAAAGAACGCAACTTCTTTGAGACTCGTGTGATCGAGTACCAATCGGGCGGCGCTTTGTCCTGGGACTAAAGCATCTGTATGTTTATTCGAATTTCACACACGAACGTCCGCGCAGCAGCGCGTGGAGAGCGGGTGTGTCACCAAGTTCATGCCGCTGGGAAATGTTCCCAACGGCATGAATCGCTTCTTGCATTCCAACCCGCAAGAAGTGCTCTTTGTTAATTGATCAAGGAGAAAAGTATGGCAACTGCAAAAAAACCGGCCGCAAAGAAGGCCGCTCCCGCTAAGAAAGTAGCAGCTAAGAAAGCCGCTCCGGCTAAGAAGGCCGCTCCCGCTAAGAAAGTAGCAGCCAAGAAAGCCGCTCCGGCCAAAAAGGCAGCTCCTGCGAAGAAGGTAGCAGCCAAGAAAGCCGCTCCGGCCAAAAAGGCAGCTCCTGCAAAGAAAGTAGCAGCCAAGAAAGCCGCTCCGGCTAAGAAAGCCGCTCCGGCCAAAAAGGCAGCTCCTGCGAAGAAAGTAGCAGCCAAGAAGGCCGCCCCGGCCAAGAAAGCCGCTGCAGCCAAAAAGCCCGCTGCGAAGAAGCCCGCCGCCAAGAAAGCAGCCAAGAAGCCGGCTGCGAAGAAAGCCGCGAAAGCACCCGCTGCCGCAGCGCCTGCTGCCCCTGCCGCTCAGACCACTCTGAACCCGCAAGCAGCTTGGCCGTTTCCTACGGCCAGCAAGCCCTGATCAGTTATCTGATTGGCAAATCAAGCCCGGCACCGCAAGGTGTTGGGCTTTTTTTATGGGTAGAAGGCCAATAGCTTGTACCCGGTCACGGACGATGCTGCGCCATCGCGAACATGGATGGGTACGCTGGCATTGAGTTCGGACCCTGCCGCAAAGGTCAGCACTTTGGCCTTGATTTCATCCGCCTGAATCACCTTTCGAAACAGGGGGCGGTCCTGCAGATCGGACAAGGTAAGTTCCAGCGCAGGTACTGCAAGGTCCAGACTGGCACTGTTCTTCAGAGTCACTTGCAGCAGGTAAACACCCGGGCGCACGTTGGTAAAGGCCGAGCTTTCAATGGCAATCGATTCGATCTGGCGGGGCGCTGCAATCGTGCATCCCGCCAATGCACATACCGAAGTCAGCGGGGCACGCAACACCGGATAAGACGCAGCCAGTCGGTCACGCTGGTACATGACAAACTGCCCGGTCAACGCAAGTGCCATCACGGCGGATACAGCGGCCAACACCCGCGCGTTAAGCCAGCGACTAGCCCGCGAAGGTTGGCTGCTCTTCGGCATGAACGACAGCGGTGCGTCTTCCGGATGGGCAGCCAACGGGGTGGGGGTGGATGTGGCGGCCGGGCCAAGCTCGGCGGCCTGCTTCGCGTGCATCCAGTGATCGATGGACTCAGAAACACTCTGCACGGGTGCTGAATCATCCGCCTCAGGCAAGCCCGCTGGCGTCTCATCGAGGAAGGGCTCAATCGGTTCGCTCCTAACCTCTTCCGGCGCAGGCTCAACCGCTGCAGCGCTCTCGTAAAGTTGCTCCGCTGCGGCATCCAAAGCGGGCTGTGCGCTCGCAGGCTCTATCGGCAAAGAAATGTCGATATCCGGCATAGGCAGATCGGAGGGAGGCAGATCAAGCCCCCAGTCGTAGGCCGGAGGGTCCTCTTCCACCGCCTGCACACCATCGGTTTCAGGTTCCGTCTCAGGGGCCGGCGCAGGTACTGGCGATGCGTCCGCCAAAGGATCAGGATCTGGATCGAAAGGCGCGGGAGGGTTTGGATCGGACGGAGGAGGTGTCTGTGCCGCAGCCTCCTGGGCGCTCTGCACAACTTCTTCCAGATTTCTCAGATGCGCATTGGCATCAAACACTTCATCACATTGACCGCATCGCACCCAACCATCGGAAATCCGAAGCTGATCCGGCACGACGCGAAACATCGTGGAACATGCCGGGCATTGGGTGATAAGACTCATCTGCAGCCCATTGTAGAGTGCCGCATTCCACGCCTAGAGCGTGGCAGTCATCAATATCCAGCCGTCCTCGGCATCGCTGACGCCCAGGCGGCAATAGGGAGCGTAGGCCTCGGTCAACTCCTGGGCTTGGCGCTCCAAAATGCCGGCCAAAACCAACTGCCCACCTGGCTCCACATGGGCGCAAAGCAGGGGCGCCAATACCTTCAGAGGCGTGGCCAAAATGTTGGCCAGCACCAAACCAAAGTTTCCAACAGCGCGCTCCGGCAGTCCGGCGACCAGTTGCACGTGGTTAGCTTGTGCATTTAACACGGTCGACTGCACGGCCGCGTCATCTATGTCCACCGCGATGACCTCGCGCGCTCCATATTTCGCAGCACCAATGGCCAGAATGCCCGAGCCGCAACCGTAGTCGAGCACGCGCGGTGCCACCGGGTGCGTGGCAATCCAGCGCAGGCACATGCGGGTTGTGGGATGGGTGCCAGTACCAAAGGCGAGGCCCGGGTCCAGGCGAATCACCTGCCTGGCTTGCGCCGGCGGTTCGTGCCAGGTCGGAACGATCCAGAAGTCCGAAGTGATCTCGACCGGAGCGAACTGCGATTGGGTCAAGCGCACCCAGTCCTGATCCTCCACGGCTTGAATACCCAGCACCTGGCAGGATTCAAAGAAGTCCTGCACCTGCAGCAGGCTGGCGGCTTCGCGCGCGCCCTCTTCCTTGTCAAACAAGGCAATGACGCGGGAGCGTTGCCAGCCGTCTTTCGGCGGCGGCATGCCGGGCTCGCCAAACAGCGCCTGTTCGGCATCGGTCTGCGCGTCAGCGTCTTCCACACTCACACTCAGGGCGTCCAGCGCATCCAGTGCGTCACTCAAACTCTCTACCCGATCTTCCGGGCACATCAGGCGCAGTTCAAACATCGGTGTTTTTCAGCGCTTGTGCTGCTCAAGCCAATGCTCGAGGTAATGGATATTGGTGCCACCCGCCATGAACTTGGCGTCCACCATCAACTCGCGGTGCAGCGGAATGTTGGTGTTAATGCCTTCCACCACGGTTTCCGCCAGAGCGGTGCGCATACGCGCCATGGCCTGCTCGCGGGTGTCCCCGTGAACAATGATCTTGCCCACCATGGAGTCGTAATTGGGCGGCACAAAATAGTTGGTGTACACATGCGAGTCCACCCGCACACCGGGTCCACCGGGCGCGTGCCACATGGTCACTCGACCTGGAGACGGGATGAACTTGTAGGGGTCTTCCGCGTTCACGCGGCACTCGATGGCGTGCCCGCGCACGACGATATCGCGCTGGACAAAGGGCAGCTTTTCGCCGGCCGCCACCATGATCTGCGTCTTCACAATGTCCACGCCGGTCACCATTTCGGTTACCGGATGCTCCACCTGGACGCGGGTGTTCATTTCAATGAAGTAGAACTCGCCGTCTTCGTAGAGGAACTCGAACGTTCCGGCACCCCGGTATCCAATCTTCTTGCAAGCGGCCACGCAACGTTCGCCAATGCGGTCGATCAGTTTGCGGTTGATGCCAGGCGCCGGCGACTCTTCCAACACCTTCTGGTGGCGACGCTGCATGGAGCAATCGCGCTCGCCCAGGTAAACGGCGTTCTTGTACTTGTCAGCAATGATCTGGATTTCGACGTGGCGCGGATTTTGGAGAAACTTCTCCATGTACACCGCAGGATTGCCAAACGCCGCGCCGGCTTCCGCCTTGGTCATTTGCACGGCATTGATCAGGGCTGCCTCGGTGTGCACCACCCGCATGCCACGTCCGCCACCGCCGCCGGCGGCCTTGATGATGACCGGGTAGCCCACGGCCTTGGCAATGCGGCGGATCGCGGCCGGATCGTCAGGCAACTCGCCATCCGAGCCGGGCACGCAAGGCACACCGGCGCGAATCATGGCTTGCTTGGCCGACACCTTGTCGCCCATGATGCGAATCGACTCGGGCGTGGGTCCGATGAACTGGAAGCCACTCTTTTCCACGCGCTCGGCAAAGTCGGCGTTTTCGCTCAGGAAACCGTAGCCGGGGTGAATCGCCTCGGCATCGGTCACCTCGGCGGCCGAAATGATGGCCGGCATGTTGAGGTAGCTCTGCGCCGAAGGAGCGGGCCCGATACAGACCGCCTCTTCCGCCAATTTGACGTACTTCGCCTCACGATCCGCCTCGGAATAGACCATGACGGCCTTGATTCCCAGTTCGCGACAGGCGCGCTGGATACGCAGGGCAATTTCGCCACGGTTGGCGACGAGGATTTTTTTGAACATGGGCTGGCGCGCTTATTCGATGATGAACAATGGCTGGCCGTACTCCACCGCCTGCCCGTTTTCACACAGAATCTTGGAGACGGTACCGGTCTTATCGGCTTCAATTTCGTTGAGGATCTTCATGGCCTCAATGATGCAGATGGTGTCGCCTTCCTTGATGCTGTCACCCACTTCCACGAAGGCCTTGGCACCGGGCGACGACGCACGGTAAAAGGTTCCCACCATGGGCGACTTCACGGTATGGCCTGCGCTGACCTCTTCCACTGCGGCAGCAGGTGCTGCGGGGGCTACTGCCGGAGCGGCGGCAGGCATGGGCTGCGGCGCAGCCTGCATGTGCTGGTACACCGGTTGGCTGTAGCCATGCACCACGGCACCGCCACCTTTGACAATGCGCACCTTGCCTTCAGCCTCGGTAATTTCCAATTCCGACACATTGGAATCAGAAACCAGATCGATCAGAGTTTTGAGTTTGCGTAAATCCATGGGGTCTCCAACAACTTTATAACAGTGGGGCGTAATTTACCGCAAATCAACCGCAAACTGCAGCAATTTCATGCATTTGCGGCCTAAATTGTGATTTGACGCGGAGTATTGCGCCAATTTCAAGTCAGCGCAGAGGCCGAAAGTTTGGAAAAGAGCCCTATTTTAACTGAGCCCAGGCATCCAAATCTGCCGGATGCAGTCGCCCCAGCTTGCGCTGGGCGATGCCGCCCTGAGAACCCAGTGCGACAGAAAAAGGCAAAGCACCGGTTGGGTTACCCAGCTTGGTAGCAATATCTCCGCCCGTGGGTCCGGCCAATGCAATGGGAAAGTTCAAGGGCGTTTTCTGCAAAAACCCCTGAACCGCAGCCGGCCGGTCCACCGCCAAGCCAATCACCTGCCAGCCCCGCGCCTTCTGCTTCACATAAAACTCGTTGATGAGTGGCAGTTCTGCAATGCAAGGCGGGCACCAGGTTGCCCAAAAGTTGATCAGCAAGGGCTTGCCGCGAAACTCCTGCAAGCGCAGCACTGTTCCTTGTGGCGTATCCCATTTTTGGTCCCAAAAGCCGGGGAAGGGCTCGGTCTGGCTGCTGTCGGTCACGGCTGCGGCACCCTGCCACCAGGAGAAAACGCCACCGGCAATGCAGGCGGCCGTTCCGGCCCCAACCAACAAACGCCGACGTCCGGCGTCGGCAGATTTCTGGGGGATGTTTGTATCAGTTTCTGTCATAGGTCCGCATCATGCAGCAAAACACGCAATGCCGCAGCATCCCCGCGAGGCTTTCGCCCCTGCGCATCTGCCTTCAAGGCACCGCGAACAGCATCAAAATCGTAAACCATCAGGTGCACACCCACATGGGCGGACAAGGCCGGGCACGGCGCATGGATGCTCAACGCGTCGACCGTTTCCCCTTGAAAACCCGTGACGGCGCTCACCTCAAAGCGAATACCCATGTCGATCAGCGCAATTTCCGCCGACTTGGGGTCGTCACAAAACAGCTGAATGTAAACGTCGGACAGGCGCGTGGCGGTGCCGCGCCACACCGCGCCACCCAAATGTGGCCGAAAGCGCTCCAGCCGGTCCATCCAGGTGAGGGCCAAGCTGCGCAAAGCCTGTAATTCCGCCGGTTGGGTGTCTGCACAAAAAATGGCGATGTACTCTTCCACCGCCGCTTCCACGGCATCGTTGTCGGGCAGCGCGCTGCGCCCGGACAGGCCGAGTTGCTTGGCGGCCCGGCGCTTGGCGGGGCCGTATTCCAGCCCCTCTTCCACGACCATGCGGGCGGCAGCGGAGGCGATTTCTTCTTTGGCGGAGTCCATGGGAGCATTGTGCACAATAGGCCCATGCACATTCATATTCTGGGTATCTGTGGCACTTTTATGGGCGGCCTGGCCGCTCTGGCACGCGAAGCGGGACACCGCGTAACCGGCTGCGACGCCGGCGTTTATCCGCCCATGAGCGATCAACTTAGGGCTCTGGGCATTGACCTGATCGAAGGCTTTGGTGCCGAACAGATGGCGCTCAAGCCCGATATGTTCGTGGTCGGCAATGTGGTGAGCCGCGCCCGCCTGGCCAATGGCGAAGCCAAATTCCCGCTGATGGAAGCCATTCTGGATGCCGGCGCGCCCTACACCAGCGGCCCGCAGTGGCTGGCCGAGCACGTTTTACAGGGCCGCCATGTGCTGGCAGTTGCCGGCACCCACGGCAAAACCACCACCACCGCCATGCTGAGCTGGATTTTGCACAGTGCTGGCTTGGAGCCAGGCTTTCTGGTGGGTGGAGTGCCCATGAACTTTGGTGTGTCGGCCCTGCTTGGACGGGGCAAGTGCTTTGTGATTGAGGCCGACGAGTACGACACGGCCTTCTTTGACAAGCGCAGCAAGTTTGTGCACTACCGCCCCCGCACCGCCATCCTGAACAACCTGGAATTCGACCACGCAGACATTTTTGATGACCTGGCCGCCATCGAGCGCCAGTTTCACCATCTGCTGCGCACCGTACCGCCCAGCGGACGCGTTGTGTTCAATGGCCTTGAAGAGAGCCTGGCCCGCGTGTTGCACCAGGGTTGCTGGAGTGAGACCCGCAGCTTTGGAAGTGCCGTGAGTGATTTTTCGGCCCAGGGAGAGCCGCACGACTTTGATGTGTTACTGCGGGGTCAGCCGGTTGCCCATGTAGGCTGGAGCCTGGGCGGTGTGCACAACCAGCTCAACGCGCTGGCAGCCATTGCAGCCGCCGAGCATGTGGGCGTCAGCCCGGAGCAGGCGGCAGCAGCCTTGGGGCAGTTTGAGAACGTAAAGCGCCGCATGGAGGTGCGGGCCCAGGTGGCATTGCATGGTGCCGCTGCCACACCGGTCACCATTTATGACGATTTTGCCCACCACCCCACGGCCATTCGCACCACCGTCAACGGCCTGCGCCGCAAGGTCGGAAGCGCGCGCATCCTAGCGGTGTTTGAGCCGCGCAGCAACACCATGAAGCTGGGTGCCATGAAGTCGCAATTGCCCTGGAGCTTGGAAGAAGCGGACCTGGCCTTTTGCCATAGCGGCGGGCTGGGCTGGGATGCGACCGATGCGCTGAGCCCGATGGGCGAGCGTGCCTGCGTTGCCGACAACATTGACGGTGTGATCGCACAGGTATTGAGCAAAGTGCAAAGCGGCGACCACATCCTGTGCATGAGCAACGGCGGCTTCGGCGGGATTCACCAAAAGCTGGCGCTGGCACTGCAAAAGCCCTGAACGCAAAAAAATAGCGCAACGCAGCCAGCGGCCGTGTTGCGCCTTACCGCCGCAGAGCGGCGTACTTCTTAATAGGTAACGCTCAGGTTGTCGGCGTCCACATTGAGGCTCTTCTTGCCCAGCGCGGCACAGGCCGCATCGGCAAATGCAGCGCCCCACGCCGCGTCGGAGAAGTGCTTGACGCCGGCCTCGCGGGCGATGGCCACCACCTTGTCCGCCAGCAGCAACTTGCCGGAAGCCCGCAAGGGCTCACATTCGAGCGACGTGAACTGGTCGTCCAGCCACTTGCGCGCAACGTCATTGGCCAAGACTTCGCGTCCATCCATACCGAAAGAGAAGCTATTTCCTTCTACGGTCACATTCACTTCACTGCGCATTCGAGCTCCTGTACTGGTTGATAGTGTGAGGTTACCGCAATGTTACCCAAGCGGACCTGACATAGAGCAAGTTTCCTTGGGTTCATGCCGCCCACAGCAACGCATAGACGCTTAGGGCACGCCCAATTAGCCCCGACGCGCCTTGACGGCCGCCGACAGCACTTCCAGCGACTCCAGGGAATGGTCCCAACCCAGGCAGGCATCGGTAATGCTCTTGCCGAATTCGAGCTTGCTGGCGTCGTCCTTGCCCGGCGTGAACTTCTGGGCGCCGGCGTTCAGGTGGCTTTCCACCATGACGCCGAAAACGCTCTTGGAACCGGCCGTAATCTGGGTCGCAATGTCACGCGCCACTTCGAGCTGTTTCTCATGCTGCTTGCTGCTGTTGGCATGACTGCAATCCACCATCAGGGT
>CAKZJN010000139.1 GCA_936943465.1 uncultured Rhodoferax sp. | reverse complement strand
GCGATGCCCGTGCCCTTGAGCTGGGCCTGCGCGTCACGGCAGTCAAAGCGCGTGGGGTAATTCACAAAGGTCAGCATGTCCTCGGGCAAGCCCAGATCCTTCATGACCGCATTGCGCACGCGCCGCACCGGTGCCAGCGCCATCAGCCCTTTGGTGATGCTGCGGGGAATAAAGCCCAGCAGCGCCGCATTGATGAACAGGTTCATCTTGGGCGCATGGGCGGCCTTGCTGAAGATATCCAGCACGTCGCCCACCCGGTACCCTTCCGGGTCCACCAGGTGGTAGCACTTCTTGGCAATGCCCGCCTTGTGGCTGATGGCATCCAGCGCGTCCACCACAAAGTCCACCGGCACGATGTTGATGCGCCCGCCTTCCAGTCCAATGGTCGGCATCCAGGGCGGCAGCAACTGGCGCATGCGCTGGATCAGCTTGAAGAAGTAGTAGGGCCCGTCGATTTTGTCCATTTCGCCGGTCTGGCTGTCGCCCACCACCATGGCAGGCCGGTACACCGACCAGGGCACCTTGCACTCGGTGCGAACGATTTTTTCGCTCTCGTGCTTGGTCATGAAGTACGGGTGATCGTAGTTTTCCGCCTCGTCGAACATGTCCTCGCGGAACACCCCTTCATACAGGCCGGCGGCGGCAATGCTCGACACATGATGAAAATGCCCCGCATCCACGGCCTTGGCCAGCTCGACTGTGTTGCGGGTGCCTTCGATGTTCACCGCAATCTGGCTTTCCTCGTCCGCACCCAGGTCGTAGACGGCTGCCAGGTGATAAAAATGGTCGATCTGCCCCTTGAGCGCCTTGACCGCATCGGTCGCAAGGCCGAGCTTTTTGCGGGTCAGGTCGCCCACCACCGGCACCGCGCGTGCGGCCGACTTGGAATCCT
The DNA here is from genome assembly GCA_936943465.1 of uncultured Rhodoferax sp. Taxonomy (GTDB): domain Bacteria; phylum Pseudomonadota; class Gammaproteobacteria; order Burkholderiales; family Burkholderiaceae_C; genus Allorhodoferax. The sequence goes on along the minus strand of CAKZJN010000139.1, from coordinate 1,051 downwards.
TGAGCCCCCAGTATTCGCGCAGGGCATCGACCTTGCTGGCGCTCTCCTTGCGAATCAGGAAATGCACCACGGAGCCTTTGCGCTCCAGCAGTTTTTTGACGAGTCGTTTGCCAATAAATCCGGTTGCGCCGGTTACGAAGTACTGCATGGGGTCACCTCCTTGAGCCGGCCATTCTCACTGAATTCCCCACCCGGCAGCGCTCAGGTAAACCCCAAGCCGGCGCTTCTAGAAAGCCCTCTCTATAACTGCGCGCCTAACCCGCGTAGAGTCCTGCCCATTCATTGAGGAGTCATTTCATGGTTACCAAAATCCACAAAAAATCTGCCCCTGCACAGGAAAGCGTTCCGCTGTCGGGTTCCGTCAAGGACTCCGCCCAGCAAATCTGGCAAGCCGGCTTAGGCGCCTTTACCCGCGCTCAGGCTGAAGGCACCAAGGCGTTTGAGGCGCTGGTCAAGGAAGGCATCAGCATGCAGCGCAAAACCCAGGCCGCCGCCGAAGAAAAAATTACGGAGGCCACCAGCAAGATGACCAACATGGCGACCGACATCACCAGCAAGGCAACCGGCCAGTGGGACAAGCTGGAAAACATTTTTGAAGACCGCGTGGCCAAAGCCCTGAACAAGCTGGGCGTGCCATCGGCCAAAGAAGTGAATGCACTGATCGCCCGCATCGATGAACTCAGTGCGGCGGTACAGAAGTTGTCAGGTCAAAAAGCCGCTAGCAAGGCCCCGGCCAAGGCACCCGCCAAATCTGCAGCCAAGGCGGCTGCCCCCGTCGCCAAGGCGCCGGCTGCAAAAAAGGCAGCGCCCCGAAAGAGCGCCCCCAAGAAGCCTGCCGCCAAAGCGAGCAAGCCTGCGGATGCTCAGCAGCCGTGAGACGCGGCGCCTGCCTGCATCCGAACGAAGGCGCCTAGGCGCCTTTTTTCATGCTGCAAAGCAGCAGAATCTTTGGCGCAAGCCCTCTACACTTTGAGCCTGAAACCATGAAAGCCCACCACCCGAACGCCCCAAAAATCGCTCTGGCTTTGGCCGGTGGCGGGCCGCTGGGCGC
>CAKZJN010000138.1 GCA_936943465.1 uncultured Rhodoferax sp. | reverse complement strand
TGGGCGCGGGTGCCTTGACGGGCATTGGCCTGGAAAGCGACCACAACCTGGTGCACCAGGTCTTCGTTGTATGCACGACCAAACACGGTCTCGGGCGCTTCGTATTTCGAAGTAGCCTGGCCTTGGTCATTCAGGAGTTCTAGCTGCATTAGATCGCTCCTTTGGCTTTAACGGCAGGACGCACAGTCACAAAACCGCCAGGAGCACCAGGGATTGCACCCCGGATCAGCAGCAGTTGACGTGTTTCGTCGATGCGAAAGACATCCAGATTCTGGATGGTTTTGGTGACATCGCCCAAATGGCCTGTCATGCGCTTACCGGGGAACACGCGACCTGGGTCTTGTGCCATACCGATAGAGCCGGGCACGTTGTGCGAACGGCTGTTACCGTGCGACGCGCGCTGCGAGCTCATCTTGTGACGCTTGATGGTACCGGCGAAGCCTTTACCAATGGAGGTGCCTTGCACGTCCACTTTTTGACCCACAGCAAACACATCCACCACTGGCACATGGGCGCCGGTTGCGTACTTGGCTGCGGTGTCGGCTGCGACACGGAATTCCTGGATGATTTCACCGGCTTCAACGCCCGCTTTCGCGAGGTGGCCAGCAATCGGCTTGGTCACACGCGATGCTTTGCGCGAACCAAACGTTACCTGCAAGGCAACGTAGCCGTCGTTCTCTTGGGTTTTCACCTGAGTGACACGGTTGTTGGAAACATCCACCACGGTCACGGGAACTGCATCCCCGTCTTCCGTGAATAGGCGCATCATGCCAACCTTGCGACCCAGCAACCCTAAGGACTTGCTAAGACTCATTGTTTTCTCCGTAACTTCCACCGCTGCAGCTTCAATTGGTTGCAGACGTTTTTGCGTGAAAGACTGTTAATAAAACTCCGCCAAAAATTCAGCGGAGCCTGCGAGTATAGCGCGCCATTTGCCGTTAAGCAATAGCGCGCTACGTCGACTCTTGATGAACCCGGCTTATACCGGATTCAAAACTGCTTACTGCAGCTTGATTTCCACGTCCACGCCAGCTGGCAGGTCCAGCTTCATGAGGGCGTCAACCGTCTTGTCTGTCGGATCAATGATGTCCATCAGACGTTGGTGCGTACGGATTTCAAACTGGTCGCGACTGGTCTTGTTCACGTGGGGTGAACGCAGAATGTCGAAACGCTTCATGCGGGTTGGCAGGGGCACGGGGCCCTTGACAATCGCGCCGGTGCGCTTGGCGGTGTCCACAATTTCAGCGGCCGATTGGTCGATGAGTTTGTAGTCAAACGCCTTCAGGCGAATACGGATTTTTTGCTTGGTGGCCATGGTAATTCCTTGTGTTGTGCGAATTACGCAATGATCTTGGCAACCACACCCGCGCCAACGGTACGACCGCCTTCGCGGATAGCAAAGCGCAGGCCTTCTTCCATGGCGATGGGGTTGATCAGCTTGACCGTGATGGACACGTTGTCACCAGGCATGACCATTTCCTTGCCTTCTGGCAACTCGATCGCACCGGTCACGTCCGTGGTACGGAAGTAGAACTGGGGACGGTAGTTGTTGAAGAAAGGTGTGTGGCGGCCGCCTTCGTCCTTGGACAAAACGTAAATTTCGCCAGTGAAGTGGGTGTGGGGCTTGATCGAGTTGGGCTTGCACAGCACTTGGCCGCGCTGCACATCTTCGCGCTTGGTGCCGCGCAACAGGATACCGACGTTGTCGCCAGCTTGACCCTGGTCCAGCAGCTTGCGGAACATTTCCACGCCGGTGCAGGTGGTCTTTTGGGTATCAGCAATACCGACGATTTCGATTTCTTCGCCGACCTTGATGATGCCGCGCTCGATACGACCGGTCACGACAGTGCCGCGGCCAGAGATGGAGAACACGTCTTCCACGGGCATCAGGAAGGCACCGTCCACTGCACGCTCAGGCATGGGGATGTAGGTGTCCAGCGCTTCAGCCAGCTTCATGATTGCGCCTTCGCCCAATTCGCCCTTGTCGCCTTCGAGGGCGAGCTTGGCAGAACCGTGGATGATGGGGGTCTTGTCGCCAGGGAAATCGTATTTGTCCAGCAGCTCGCGAACTTCCATTTCAACCAGTTCCAGCAACTCGGCGTCGTCCACCATGTCGCACTTGTTCAGGAACACGATGATGTAAGGCACGCCAACCTGACGGGCCAGCAGGATGTGCTCGCGGGTCTGGGGCATGGGGCCGTCAGCTGCGGAGCAAACCAGGATAGCGCCGTCCATTTGGGCAGCGCCAGTGATCATGTTCTTCACATAGTCGGCGTGTCCGGGGCAGTCCACGTGAGCGTAGTGGCGGTTGGCCGTTTCGTATTCGACGTGGGCGGTGTTGATGGTAATGCCGCGGGCTTTTTCTTCCGGTGCTGCATCGATCTGGTCATAGGCGCGAGCCGTGCCGCCGAACTTGGAAGCCAGCACCGAAGTGATAGCTGCAGTCAGCGTGGTCTTGCCGTGGTCAACGTGGCCAATCGTGCCCACATTGACGTGAGGCTTGGTACGTGTGAA
>CAKZJN010000137.1 GCA_936943465.1 uncultured Rhodoferax sp. | reverse complement strand
GCATAACGCGCGGTCTCGCCGACTTTAAGTTTCTGGCTGACATCGGCCACCCGCACCTCCAGGGTGCCGGCGCTGACGGTCAGGTGTTCTTGCGTGCCGGGTTCATGGGGCTGGGAGTCCAGCACCGCGCCGGGCTGGAGTTTGAGCTCGTACCACTCAAACTGTCCGGCCATTTCCACCGGACCCAGAATGCGCAGTTCGCACAGCCCGTCAGGGCTGCGCAGCGAGGGCGTGGCGTGGGTGCCCACCAGTGCAATGGCCGGCGCGGCGGGTGCAGGGGTAGCACCCAGCAAATCGGCAATCGGCACGCCCAGCGCATTGGCCAGCCGCCAGACCACTGCCACCGTGGGGTTGGCCTGGGCCCGCTCAATTTGCGACAGCATGGACTTTGAAACGCCCGCCTTTCGGGACAGTTCGTCCAAGGACAGCGCACGGGCCTGGCGCAAGGTGGCCAGGGTGTCGCCTACGCGAGGGGGTTCGGTTTCGGGTTCACGGGTTTTGCGGGTGGACATGGGGTGGCTTGCGCTCGAAAAGCTTTGTTCGATATAATGGAAAAACATTCGATATGCTGCATTGCATTCAAAGTATTGAACCATTCTGCCAGACTTGTCCTTGAATAGGAATTGCCATGACCGCCAACGTTTCTTTTTACGCACACCTGAACCAGGAACTCGATGCCATCCGCAGTGCCGGCCTGTACAAGTCGGAGCGCACCATCGTCTCGGCTCAGGGCGCGCATATCCGCATCCGCGCTGCTGACGGGGCTGAGCGCGAGGTGCTGAACTTTTGCGCCAACAACTACCTGGGTCTTTCCTCGCACCCTCAGGTGGTGGAGGCCGCCCACGCTGCGTTGCGCAGCCACGGCTACGGCCTGAGCTCGGTGCGCTTTATTTGCGGTACCCAGAACCTGCACAAACAGCTCGAGGCGCGGCTTTCACGCTTTCTGGGCACTGAAGACACCATCCTCTATGCGGCAGCCTTTGATGCCAATGGCGGCTTGTTTGAGCCGCTCTTGGGTGAACAGGATGCGGTGATCAGCGATGCCCTGAACCACGCCTCCATCATTGATGGCATACGCCTGTGCAAAGCGCAAAAGTACCGCTACGCGCACAACGACATGGCCGATCTGGAGCGCTGCTTGCAAGAGGCGCGCGCGGCAGGCGCACGGCACATTCTGGTGTTTACCGACGGCGTGTTTTCCATGGATGGCACGGTGGCGCAACTCGACACCATGCGCACCCTGTGCGACCGCTATGACGCACTGTTGGGCGTGGACGAATGCCATGCCAGCGGCTTCATGGGCAAAACCGGGCGCGGCACGCACGAGGCCCGTGGCGTATTCGGCAAGGTGGACATCATCACCGGCACGTTGGGCAAGGCCCTGGGCGGCGCCTCGGGCGGCTTTACCAGTGCGCGGCGCGAAGTGATTGAACTGTTGCGCCAGCGTTCGCGCCCCTATTTGTTCTCCAACACCGTGGCACCCAGCATCGTCGGTGCGTCGCTGGCCGTGCTCGATTTGCTCGAAGCCTCCACCGCCTTGCGCGACAAACTGGAAGCCAACACCCGCTATTTCCGCAAGGCCATCACCGAGGCTGGCTTTGACATCAAGCCCGGCGACCATGCCATCGTGCCGATCATGGTGTACGACGCGGTGGCCGCGCAAAAGCTGGCGGCACGCATGCTGGAACTGGGCATTTACGTGGTCGGATTTTTCTTTCCGGTGGTGCCCAAGGGGCAGGCGCGCATCCGCGTGCAGATGAGTGCCGTGCATGATCAGGCAGATCTCGAAGCCGCGGTGGCCGCCTTTACGCAGGCCGGGCGCGAATTGGGTCTGATTGGAGCGGCACCATGACCACACCCAATATATTGATCATCGGCGCCAACGGGCAGATTGGCACCGAGCTGACCACCGTGCTGGCTGCGCGATACGGCAGCGAGGCGGTGGTGACCAGCGACCTCGCGCCCGCCGGGCGGGTGCTGGGTGTGCACCACGAAATGCTCGATGCCACCGAGGCCTCAGCGCTGGCTGAAGTCGTGAAGCGCCATGAAATCACCCAGATTTATCTGTTGGCAGCGGCCCTATCGGCACGCGGCGAACAGCACCCACAGTGGGCTTGGGATTTGAACATGAAGGGCCTGCTCAATGTGCTGGAGCTGGCGCGCACGAAGAAGCTGGAGCGCGTGTTCTGGCCGAGTTCCATTGCCGCGTTCGGGCCCACCACACCCCGCGATGCAACGCCCCAGAAAACCGTGATGGAGCCGACCACGATTTACGGCATTTCCAAGCTGGCGGGGGAGGGCTGGTGCGCCTGGTACCACCGCAACCATGGCGTGGACGTGCGCAGCCTGCGCTACCCGGGCCTTATCAGTTGGAAGACGCTGCCCGGCGGCGGCACCACCGATTACGCGGTCGACATTTTTCATTCGGCGCTCAAGACCGGGCGCTATACCTGCTTTTTGGGGCCCGATACGCGCTTGCCCATGATGTACATGCCCGATGCCATCCGGGCCACGCTGGAATTGATGGACGCTCCGGCAGAGCAGGTGCGGGAGCGCGGTTCGTACAACCTGGCCGCCGCCAGTTTCACGCCACGAGAAATTGACGCGTCGATCCGCAAGCACATTCCGGCCTTTGAGATCGACTACGCGCCGGACTTCCGGCAGGCCATTGCCGATAGCTGGCCACGCTCCATTGATGACAGCGCCGCACAGAATGACTGGGGCTGGCGCGCGCAGTTTGACCTCGATGCCATCGTGGGCGACATGCTTGAAAATCTGCGCCGCACGCTGAAGGGAGCCGGTCACCAGCAGGCATAAAAAAACCCCGCGATGCGGGGTTTTTGTTGGCGGCGGACGCTTAGACGCGCTTGCGGTATTCGCCGGTACGGGTGTCGATTTCGACCTTGTCGCCTTGGGCCACGAAGATTGGCACG
>CAKZJN010000136.1 GCA_936943465.1 uncultured Rhodoferax sp. | reverse complement strand
ATGAATTGGTTAGACGAAGTCAAATGGGATGCGCAGGGGCTGGTGCCGGTGATTGCGCAGGAACTGGGCAGCAAGGATGTGCTGATGTTTGCCTGGATGAACCGCGAGGCACTGGCCAAAACGGCTGAGCTCGGGCGGGCGGTGTATTTCAGCCGGTCGCGTGGCAAACTCTGGTTTAAGGGCGAAGAATCCGGCCATGTGCAGACGGTTCACGAAATCCGCATTGATTGCGACAACGACGTGGTGCTGCTCAATGTGACGCAGTTGGGACACGAACCCGGCATTGCCTGCCACACCGGGCGCCATAGCTGCTTCTTTAGCGTGCTGAAAGACGGCGAATGGAAAAGTGCCGATCCGGTCTTGAAAGACCCTGAATCCATCTACAAGTAAGGTTATGACCGCAAACACCCTGTCCCAGGACGCTCTGGCCCGCTTGGCCGCCGTGATTGAAAGCCGCAAGGAAGCCAATGGGGGCGATCCGACGGCGAGTTACGTGGCGCGCCTGCTGCACAAAGGTCCGGATGGTTTTCTCAAGAAAATTGGCGAAGAAGCCACCGAAGTGGTCATGGCTGCCAAGGATGCGGACCACGGTGGTGACAAGGCCAAAATCGTCTACGAGGTGGCCGACCTCTGGTTTCACAGCATGATCGCGCTGGCCCATTACGGGTTGACGCCCGCGGACGTTATCGACGAATTGCAGCGTCGCGAAGGCACCAGCGGCATTGAAGAGAAAGCGCTGCGCAAGGCGATTGCGCGCGAACAAAGCAACACATGAGCCAAGACTTCAACCCGCCGGTCAGCGCCGACCAGGCGAATCTGCAAAAGCTGCAGTCGCTCAACACGGTGGGCACGATCAGCTATGTGCTGCATTTGGTGGTGGCGGTAGGCGCCATCATCCCGGGAGGGCAGTTGGGCCCAATGCTGCTGATTGCCGCGCTGATCATCGACCTGATGAACCGTTCGCGAGCCGAAGGCACTTGGCATGCGTCACATTTCCGCTGGCGCATCCGCACGGTGATGGTGGCCGCAGTGCTGTATTTGGTGACCGCGCCGCTGTGGTTCTTCCTGCTGGTTCCCGGATGGATCGCCTGGACGGTCATTTCCATCTGGTTCCTGTACCGCATCGTCACCGGATTTATGGCCATGAACAAAGGCCAGGAGATTGGACTGAATTCATGAGCGCGCCGATTCCAGCACACGACCCGAACTGCATTTTTTGCAAAATTATTGCCAAGCAGATCCCATCGCGCATCGTTTACGAAGATGAAGAAGTTTTCGCCTTCCACGACATCAATCCCTGGGCTCCGGTCCACTTTTTGCTAATTCCCAAAGCACATATCCCCTCCATGGCCCAGGTAGGCCCGGAGCAAGCGGGCCTGTTGGGTCGCATGATGGCCTTAGTGCCAAAGCTAGCTTTGGAACAAGGCTGCAATCCGTACCCGGATGGAGGCTATCGCCTGGTCACCAACACCGGTCGGGAAGGCGGGCAGGAAGTGCAACATTTGCATTTCCATGTCATGGGTGGGCCACGTCCTTGGTTGCGTGGGTAGCAGACTAGAATCCGTATCAATCGTTAGGAGAAATTCATGGGCTCGTTTTCTATTTGGCACTGGCTGATCGTTTTGCTGATCGTCGTGATGGTGTTTGGTACCAAGAAACTCAAAAACATGGGTCAGGATCTGGGCGGTGCCGTCAAGGGCTTCAAGGATGGCATGCGCGAAGGCACTACGCCGGAAGAGAAGCCGGCTGCCACCGGTCAGGTTGCCAATGGCACTTCTGAGAAGAACACCATCGACGTTGAAGCGCGTCACAAGTCTTGATCGCTGCTGCTTCCTGTCGCATTCGCTGCGTTAGTTTCACGTGATCGACCTCGGCATCTCTAAGATGGCGCTGATTGGCGCTGTCGCATTGGTCGTGATTGGACCCGAGAGGCTGCCGCGGGTTGCGCGCACGATCGGGACACTCCTGGGCAAGGCGCAGCGGTATGTCTCGGACGTCAAGGCCGAGGTGAACCGCTCCATGGAGTTGGAAGAGCTCAAGAAGATGCGTGAATCCGTAGAAGGTGCGGCGCGCGATGTGGAGCAAACCATCCAAACCCAGGCCAGTGATTTTGAGAAGTCCTGGTCTGAAGCGACCAACGCGGCCCTTCCAGCCGAGCCCGAGCCACCAGCCTACAAGCATCCGGGCAAGAACTGGCGCCTTAAACAAGGTGCCACGCCTAACTGGTACAAGGCGCGTAACGGTGTTCGCACCAAAGCTTTGTCAGGTGCCGCTCGGGTTGCGCGTTTTCGCCCGCGCCGGACTAGCTGAAGCGAACACCTGGACCTTGCATGGCCTCTGAAAAAACCAAAGAAGACGAACTCGCCGGGACTGAGCAACCCTTTGTTGCCCACCTGATTGAATTGCGCGACCGCCTGCTGAAGGCTACCGCGGCGGTTGCTGTTGCCGTGGCGATCCTGGCTTTGTTTCCCGGCCCGGCGTCACTGTATGACATCCTGGCGCAGCCTTTGGTGGCGTCCTTGCCCAAGGGCGCGACCATGATTGCGACCTCGGTGATCTCGCCCTTCATGGTGCCGCTCAAGATCATGCTGATGAGCGCTTTTCTGATGGCCTTGCCCTTTGTCTTGTGGCAAGTCTGGGCCTTCGTCGCGCCCGGTCTTTATACCCATGAAAAGAAGCTGGTATTGCCGCTGGTCGTTTCAAGCACCCTGCTGTTTTTTGTGGGCGTAGCGTTTTGCTACTTCTTTGTGTTCGGCAAGGTGTTTGCGTTTATCCAGAGTTTTGCTCCCAAGAGCATTACCGCCGCACCTGACATTGAGGCCTATCTGGATTTCGTTTTGTCGATGTTCCTGGCTTTCGGGCTGGCCTTTGAAGTGCCGGTCGTGGTGGTGGTGTTGGCCCGCATGGGCATTGTGAGCGTTGAAAAGCTCAAGGCTTTCCGGAGCTATTTCATTGTGGTGGCCTTTGTGGCGGCCGCGATTGTGACGCCGCCCGACGTGGTGTCGCAGTTGGCTTTGGCGATTCCCATGTGCATCTTGTATGAAGTCGGAATCTGGGCCGCACAAATTTTCATCCGCCATACACAGGCTCCAGAAGAGCCAGCGCCTGAGCCCGAGCCTAAACCTGAACCCACCACGCGCCAATCCCCCTGATTCCCCTCCGGGAGCAGAGCGCGAGCTGGCAATTCAGTTATTGAGGCGCGTTCTTGGGGCGGGGTCGAACCCCCGGCGTCACATTCAAAACCAGCTCCTGGCTCTTGCGCTGAATCGTGAACGGCACGGCGACGCCGGGCTTGAGCGAGGCCACCGCGGACAGCAATTGGGTCACATCGGCAATCTTGCGGTCGCCCACGGCTTCAATCACATCGCCCGGCTTGACGCCGGCTTTGGCCGCCGGGCCGTTGTGCAATACGCCGGTGATGATCACGCCCGCCTTGGCATTCACATTGAAAGTTTCCGCCAGTTCCGGAGACAGATCGTTTGGCTCCACGCCAATCCAGCCGCGCGTCACCTGGCCATCTTTCACCAAGCCTTCCAATACCTGTTTGGCGGTGGAAACCGGAATGGCAAAGCCGATGCCCATGCTGCCGCCTGAACGGGAATAAATGGCGGTATTGATGCCCAGCAGGTTGCCACTGGTATCGACCAGAGCGCCGCCCGAATTGCCGGGGTTAATGGCGGCATCGGTCTGGATGAAGTTCTCGAAGGTATTGATGCCCAACTGGTTGCGGCCCAATGCGCTGACGATGCCACTGGTGACGGTTTGGCCGACCCCGAAAGGGTTGCCAATGGCCAGCACCTGGTCACCGACCTGGAGGCCGTCCGAATTTCCCAGAACGATGCTGGGCAACTTGTCCAGACCAATCTTGAGCACCGCCAAGTCGCTATCCGGGTCAGTGCCAATCACCTTGGCGAGGGTGCGTCGGCTGTCATTGAGAATCACCTCAATTTCATCAGCACCTTCCACCACATGGTTGTTGGTGAGGATGTAGCCGCTCTGGCTGACGATGACCCCACTACCTAATCCACCCTGGGGCTCATCGCCCTGGTCACCATAAAAGAACTTGAACCATGGGTCGTTAGCGTTCGGGTGCTTGCGACTGGCCTGGCTGGTATTGATGCTGACCACTGCAGCAGAGGCGCGCTGAGCGGCGAGCCGCAGGCTGCCGGGTGGAACTTCGCCGGGTGCTGCACTGGGCGCTTCCAGCAGTGCCACGGCGGCACCCGCGTTGCTGGGCATGCGGTTCAGCCACTGGGGCTTCAGCGTGGCGACTACAAAATAGGCAGCCAGCAAAATAGTAGCGGTTTGCGCAAAAATCAACCAAAGTCTTTTCATAGAGCCAAATTGTAGGTCGTGGCCCTCCAAATCAAGGGTGACGCGTACCATTGGCCGCCGGTTTAGCCCCTTATCTGCGCCCGTAACCCACGGTTTTTCCATGTCCCTACGGCAAGTCATCCATATTCAAGTCGACGCTCCGGCTAAACCGCCGATGGGCGCGCCGTGCAATGGTTGTGGTGTGTGTTGTCTGGCAGAGCCGTGCCCATTGGGAAGCCTTTTGTCCATGAGCCGCCAAGGTCCCTGCAAGGCACTGATTTGGGAGCCAGCCGCAAATCAGTACCGCTGCGGTGCTTTTGGGGAGCCCGGCTTCAACAAGACCTGGTTGGGACGCCTGCGCGCCCGCTTGGTGGCGCGCTGGATCGCGGCAGGGGAGGGGTGTGATTGCGGGTTGGAAACCGATCACTTTTCAGCCATGGCAGACTTGGGTTCTCACGAAATGAAATCGCCCCATGATTGAACGACAGCAACTGTTGACCACGCTGAATACCCTGCTGCAACCCGAGCGGTTTAAGGATTACTGCCCAAATGGCTTGCAGGTCGAAGGGCGCCGCGAAATCAAAAAGATTGTGTCGGGCGTAACGGCCAGCCTGGCTTTGATAGAGGCCGCAGTGCAGGCGAGGGCCGACGCGATTCTGGTCCACCACGGACTGTTTTGGCGCGGCCACGATGGGCGGGTAACGGGCTGGTTGCGCCAGCGATTGGGTTTGCTGATGCAGCACGACATCAACCTGTTTGCGTACCACTTGCCGCTGGACGCACACCCTGAACTGGGCAACAACGCCTGTCTGGGTAAGCATCTTGGATTCACTGGGCAGGCCAGTTTTGGTGAGCAGCAACTGGGCTGGCTGGGAACCGCGCCAGAGTCCGTAGCGGGAAGTCCGCAGAAACTCGCATCGCATATTGAAGCCGCGCTGGGGCGACCGGTAACCCTGGTGGCGGGTCAGGACGGCCCGCTGCGTCAAGTTGCCTGGTGCACGGGCGGCGCCCAAAGCTACTTTGAGGAAGCT
>CAKZJN010000135.1 GCA_936943465.1 uncultured Rhodoferax sp. | reverse complement strand
CGCCGGTTGCCACCGATTGGGTCAAGACCGACTTGCTGGAAGCCGCCAAGAAGTCCCTCAACATCAAGTAAATCAAGATGGCAAGCGCAAACCTCCGCACCCGCTGGCGACAAATCGGCTCCGGCCTGATCGTTCCCATCGGCCTGATTACCGTTTGGCAGATCGTGGCCACGATGGGCTGGACCAACGAACACGTGCTGCCCTCGCCTTGGGCCGTTGTGCTGCGCTGGGTGGCCTATCTGCTACCGCAAACGCCCTACGCCGAGGCCACCAACGGCTGGCTGGCCTGGGCGGTTTCGGGTGAGCTGCTGGTGGATGCCATGGGCAGCATGTACCGGGTGGTGGTCGGCTTTTTGATTGGTGCCGGTCTGGCGCTGCCGCTCGGCCTGATGATGGGTGCCAGCCCACGCGTCTATGCCTGGCTCAACCCCTTGGCGCAGGTGCTGCGTCCGATCCCGCCGATTGCCTATATTCCGCTGGCCATTTTGTGGTTTGGGCTGGGTAACCCGCCGGCGATCTTTTTGATTGCCATCGGCGCTTTCTTTCCGGTATTGATCAACACCATCTCGGGCGTGCGGCAGGTCGACAGCATTTACATTCGTGCGGCCCGCAACCTGGGCGCCAGCCAGAGCACCCTGTTCTTGCGCGTCATGCTGCCGGCTGCGGTGCCCTACATTTTGTCGGGCGTGCGCATCGGCATTGGTACCGCCTTTATTGTGGTGATCGTCAGCGAGATGATTGCGGTGAACAACGGCCTGGGCTTTCGCATTCTGGAGGCGCGCGAGTACTTCTGGTCCGACAAAATCATTGCCGGCATGATCACCATTGGCATGCTGGGCCTGGCCATCGACACCGCAGTCAACAAACTCAATAACTATCTGCTGCGGTGGCACCGCGGCCTGGAGCACTGATATGAGCGGCAACCATATCCAGGTCCAAAACGTCAACAAGGTTTTTCAGAGCGCGGACCGTAACGTCATTGCCCTGCAGGACATCAACCTCAGCATTCCCCAGGGGCAGTTTGTCTGCTTGCTCGGCCCCTCGGGGTGCGGCAAGTCCACTTTGCTGAATGCAATTGCGGGCTTCTCTTTGCCAACTTCCGGCAGCATCACGACCGACAGCAAAGTGGTGACTGCGCCGGGCCCCGACCGGGGCATGGTGTTTCAGGAGTACGCCCTATTTCCGTGGATGACGGTCGAAAAGAACATCGCCTTCGGCTTGGAAATCAAGGGCGTTGCGGCCAATGAGATCGCCACGCGCGTAGACGCGCTGCTGCACAAGCTCGGGCTGTACGACTTCCGCCAGCGCTTTCCCAAAGACCTCTCGGGCGGCATGCGTCAGCGGGTAGCGATTGCACGGGTGCTGGCCCTCGACTCGCCCATTCTGCTGATGGATGAACCCTTTGGCGCCCTCGACGCGCTCACCCGTCGCAATCTGCAGGACGAGTTGCTGCGCATCTGGTCCGAGTTGGGCAAGACGGTCATCTTTGTGACCCACAGCATCGAAGAAGCCCTTTACCTGGCCGACCGCATTGTGGTGATGACCTACCGCCCCGGCACGGTCAAGCGCGACATGCTGGTGACGCTCCCGCGTCTGCGTGATCCGGCCTCTGCCGACTTCAATACGCTCAAACGCGAATTGGGTCTGCTGGTGATGGAAGAGCAGCAACGCCACCACGACCAGGAGATGATTGCGGCCGCGGTGGATTGAAGCCAAGTCGGCCTAGCCATCCACGGGGCTAGGCCAGAAAGAGCGGCGTTCAATCCTCTTTTTCGTCGGCGCTCCGGTGGCATTCCACACAGTCGTCCAGGTTGCGCACATTTTCATCGCGGTGTTCTTCGAGCATTTTCTGGCGCGTGTGCTCATGGCAGCCGTAGCAGGTGTAACGGTCGAAATTGCCCTGGAGGTGGCAGGTTTCGCAGGCCACGTTGTGGTCCCGGTCCAGCACAAATGATTTCTCGTGGTCAAACGTGGCGGGCTTCCACGCCTCTTGCGTATGGCACTTCTGGCAATTGCCGCTGATCTTCCGGTGCAGCTTGTTGTCCGGTGCCTTGTGGCAGGTCTGGCACTGCTCGCGCACCGGCACCCGCAACAAAGCGTGGGAAAAAGGCTTGCGGGATTTTTGGGTCAGGCGTGGGCCTTCATGGTCGCTGTGGCAGACCATGCACTCCTGCTCCATCAACTCCTGATGAAACGAGCCCTTGATCGTCTTCTTGGCAATGGCCACCCCTTTGGTCGTCCGCAGTCCAATGTCGGGCAAGGCATGGCACGCAATGCACCGGGCCGCCGATGCGCCGCGCAGAGGCGCATGGCAGGCAAAACAGTCGGACGCAATTTCCTGGTGCGCGGAAACCACCGCACCCGGACTGACCATCAGATGCGGGTACACAAACACCAGCGCAATCAGCGCCAGCAGGTTGAGTGCAACAACAATCCAGACCCAGCGGCGCGTCATTTCCAACCCCAGAACAAAAACACAGCAATGATGTGTGCCAGCGCCAGAACGGCAAAAGCCAGCGTGATGGGAAAGTGCACCGCGCGCCATTGTTTGACCACATCAAAGGTCAGGGTGTCCAGGTACACCTGCTCCTCCAGTTCGGTGGCCTGCACGCCTTTGCGCAGCATGGTCTCGCGCGAAGCCTGCATGCGCTTGCGGGCCCGGTCCAGGAGGAACTTACCAGCGAGTCCACTGCCAATATTGATCAGCATCGCCCCCACGGCGAGCCAGCCCAGAATCGAATTGAAGTGCACCCCCGCATGCACCAGAATCAGCAGCGAACCAAACCAGGCCATGTATTCATGGCGCCGCAGCAAGCTGACCGGGTTGCCCTGGGTGATGATCTTTCGCTTGCGCAGGGAATAGCGAAACGACCCAAGAATTAGCAGGGTTCCAGC
>CAKZJN010000134.1 GCA_936943465.1 uncultured Rhodoferax sp. | reverse complement strand
ACGATGGTGCGCGCCGATGTGCCATCGGTGCCTGCAAAGGTCTTGGTGACGTGCACCATCTCCGACACCAGCTTGCCGCTCTTGTCTCCGCTGGAAACATCCATGTTCACGCTGCCCACGGCATTGCGGCGGGCGGCGTGCGCAGCACGCAGCGCGTCAAGGCGCACGATGCGCGCGGTGGCACGGGTGCGGCGCGCTTCCACGCCCTTGCGAATCCACACTTCTTCCTGCGCCAGCAGCTTGTCGGCGCGGGCGTTGATCACGGCCTCCTGCGCCAGTTGTTCTTCTTTTTGCGTCAGGTAGGCGGCAAAGTTGCCGGGGTAGCTCATCAGCTTGCCGCGATCGAGTTCAACGATGCGGGTGGCCACGTTGTCCAGAAAACTCCGGTCGTGGGTGATGGTGATGATGGAGCCCTTGAAGTCCACCAGCAGGCCTTCCAGCCACTCAATACTGTCCAGATCCAGGTGGTTGGTGGGCTCGTCGAGCAGCAGCACATCGGGTTGCGCCACCAGCGCCTGCGCCAGTGCCACGCGCTTTTTGGTGCCGCCAGACAGGGTGCGCACAATCGCCTCGGGGTCGAGGTGCAGGCGGTGCAGGGTCTCATTCACACGCTGTTCCCAGTTCCAGCCGTCCAGCGCTTCGATCTCGCCTTGCATGGCATCCAGGTCGCCATGGCCCTGGCAATACTCTTCAATGAGATCAATCACCCGTGCGAGGCCGGCGCGCACCGCTTCAAACACGGTGGCGTCGGCGTCCAGCAGCGGCTCCTGCGCCACATAGGCAATGCGGGTGCCGCCCTGCACCTGCAGGGTGCCGTCATCGGGCTTTTCCATGCCGCCCAGAATTTTCAGCATGCTCGATTTGCCCGCACCGTTGCGGCCGATCAGGCCGACGCGCTCCGCGGTTTCGAGAGAAAAGTCAGCGTGGTCGAGCAGGGGGACGTGCCCAAATGCCAGCTGGGCGTCAAGAAGGGTAATCAGTGCCATAGGGCTGGGATTATCCCTTGCGGGCGATAAAGCCCCCAATTTTGGTGGCGTTCATAATCCTCGCCAGTGCAGGCGCTATTGCCTGCAGCGAGTATTTCAGGAGTCGATCTATGGCGGTCACCGCAAAACGTGTGTTGGGATATTTTTTGGGCCTGCTGCTCGGGTTGGGGGCGCTCGTGGCGCTTTACACCTTTGTAGTGCTGACCTGGAGCTATTCAGCCGGCGAGCGCGCAGGCTTCATGCAAAAGCTCTCGCACAAGGGCTTTGTCTGCAAGACCTGGGAGGGCGAACTGCAACTGGTGGCCATGCCGGGCAGCATGCCCGAGAAGTTCTTGTTTTCGGTGCGGGACGACGCGGTGGCCGCCCGCATCAATGCCAGCATGGGCAAGCGCGTGGCGCTGACCTATGAGCAGCACATCGGCGTACCCACGTCCTGCTTTGGCGAGACGGAGTACTTTGTGATCGATGTGAAAGAAGTGCCGAATCAGTAACGGTAGAGCAAGCCAATCGACGCGCTGGGCAGCACCGTTAGCGAGCCCAGCGAATCGCGCATTTTCTGGGTTTGGGCATCCACGTCAGCTTGGGTCACCAAGTTATTGGTCACCAGCGACGTGGTGGTCGTGGCGGTAAAGCTGCCGACCATGAGGCCGAAGTCCGCATAAAACCCCATGCCCTTGCTGTCACTCTTGTGGTGGCCGTAGCCAATACCGACATACGGCGAAGTGGCGGGAAATTTGATGGCGACACTGAAGTTTTGCCCCGTCATATCCACCGGAATATTGTTGATGGTGGTGGTGCCGCCACCCACCGCATTGAGTTCCGCCTTGATGTCATTGAAGGTGACGCCACCCACCAGGCGAAAACCACCCCCAAAGGGAAACCAGTCGGCATAAGCCCCCAGCCGGTTAGCCTTGAAACTGCCGACCGCGTTGACGCCGTCCTGGTTACCGTCCTTGCTGATGTTGAGGCCACCGGCATAGTCGGCGCGCAGGCCCCAACTGGGACTCAACGGCTGGGCATAGCCCAACGTGAAGACACCGGGAAGGCCGAGGCCGATGTAGCTGTCCTGGGCCTGCGCGCTGGCGCCCACAACCGCCAGCACGATGATTGCGAGTTGTTTATTCATGGTGAACCTCCGTCGATCCGGTGTTGTCAACAGGCACAGAACTCTGCGCGTCTGACAGCCATCCTACACAGGTTCACCTGTTTCAATCAGCCCGAAATCGTAAGAGAAAGTAGCCTTTCGCCGCCTATCAACGGCGACTAGCCGCGACTAACGGCTGCTCGGGAACGCAAACACCGCACCCTCGCGCACACCGGCCGACGGCCAGCGCTGCGTGATGGTTTTGCGCTTGGTATAGAAGCGCACGGCATCAGGGCCGTAGGCGTGCAAATCGCCAAACAGGCTGCGCTTCCAGCC
>CAKZJN010000133.1 GCA_936943465.1 uncultured Rhodoferax sp. | reverse complement strand
TGGCCCAGGTACACCTCTTTGACCTGCGGGTCGTTGGCGATTTCGTCCGGGCTGCCTTCGGTCAGCACGGTGCCGTTCACCAGTACCGTCATGCGGTTGGCAAAACTGAAGACCAGGTCCATGTCGTGTTCGATCAAAAGAATGGAAACGTCGGCCGGCAGCGCGGCCACGGTTTGCAGCAACTCTTCGCGCTCGCCCGCCGGCACACCGGCCACCGGTTCGTCCAGAAGCAGCACGCGCGGCTCGCAGGCCAGCGCAATGGCAATTTCCAGCAAACGCCGCTTGCCGTAGGCCATGACATTGGTGGTCTGGTGCGCCACGCTGGTCAGGTGGAATTGCTCGAGCAGGGCTTCGCAACGCTCTGTCACCGCCTTGTTGGACCCCAGCGCCTGCCACCATTTGCCGCCCAGCCCGTGCTGTTGCGACACGGTAAGCGCCAGCGTTTCCATGGGCGTCATGGTGTCAAACAACTGGTTGATCTGGAAGGTGCGCACCATGCCGCGCCGCACCCGCTCGTGCGGAGGCAAAGCGCTGATGTCCTGGCCTTCCAGAACAATGCTGCCGCTGGTGGGGGGCAACACGCCGGTCAGCAGGTTGATGAGCGTGGTCTTTCCGGCGCCATTGGGGCCGATCAGCGCGTGGCGCGCGCCCTTGCGCAGGTTGAGCGTGACGTTGTTGGTGGCGGTGATGCCACCAAACTGTTTCACCAGGTTTTGTGCGCTGAGCACGATGGTCTCGGTGGCGCTCATGCTTTGCCTCCGCGTCCGAACCATGTCCAGGGCTTGAGCAGGCGTTCACGTCCCACCAGCACCAGCACCACCAGGAACAGACCGATCCAGAAGGTCCAGTACTGCGGCGTAATCGACGAGATAAAGTTTTGCAGCAGCGTGAACACCAGCGCCCCGGCCACACCGCCATACAACCAGCCGGTACCGCCCACCACCAGCACCAGCATGACGTCGGCCGAGCGGCGCATTTCAAACACGTCGAGCGAGGCAAAGCCACTGGTCTGCGCCAGCAGCGCGCCCGCCGCACCGGCGATGCCGGCAGCTACGGTGTAAATCACGGCAATGCGCTGCGTCACCGGAATGCCAATCGCCATGGCCCGCAGGCGGTTGTCGCGAATCGCCTTGAGCGTGGCGCCAAAGGGCGACTGCACCAGGCGGCGCGCCAGCACAAACAGCACCAGCAGGGTGGTGAGCGAATACCAGGCGGCGGTCTGGCCGTACAGGTCAAACTCAAACCGACCCAGCACCGGGCCCATCACCACGCCCTGCAGGCCATCGGCACCGCCGGTCAGCCAGTCGAGTTTGTTGGCAAGTTCGGCCAATATGAGCGCCACGCCCAGCGTCACCATCAGGCGCGTGAGGTCGCTGCCACGCATGATGGACAGGCTGCACACCGCGCCCAGCGCCGTGGCGGCGGCCATGCCCGCTGCCAGACCCAGCAGCGGGTCGGGGTTGACGTGCTTGGCCAACAGCGCAGCCACATAGGCACCCATGCCAAAGAAGGCGGCGTGACCCAGCGAGACGATGCCGGTAAAGCCCAGAATCAAATCCAGTGACACAGCAAACAAGGCCACGATGGCAATTTCATTGATGATCAGAGCGCGCTCGGGCAGCACCAGCGGCGACGCCAGCAGCAGCGCCCACAGTGCGTACTCCCACCAGGCCCAGCGACGGGGGACTTTCATGCCTTACCCCCTTGCCGCACAAACAGACCCTGCGGACGCCAGATAAGGATGGCAATCATCAGGCTGTACACAATGAAGGCCCCCAGCTTGGGGATGTAGTACTTGCCGGCCACATCGGCCACGCCCAGCAACAGCGCTGCCAGCAGCGGGCCGGTGATGCTGGAGGTGCCACCCACGGCCACCACGATCAAAAAGTAAATCATGAACTTCAGCGGAAAGCTGGGGTCCAGTCCCAACACCTCGGCACCCAGCGCACCGCCCAGACCGGCCAGGCCCGAGCCCACCGCAAAGGTGGTCAGAAACACCACATTCACATTGATGCCCAATCCAGCCGCTACGCGCTGGTCATCTACGGAGGCACGCAGGCGGCTGCCAAAGCGGGTCTTGGCCAGGATGTATTGCAGCGCCACCGT
>CAKZJN010000132.1 GCA_936943465.1 uncultured Rhodoferax sp. | reverse complement strand
CCACAGCCCACAATCGCGGTTTCGCCCTTTAGCGCCCCAAGGAGACCCGCATGAACCTCAACGACAACGCCGCCAGCCAACCCGTCATCAGCACCACGCCCTACCCGACGGGCCCCGCCTTTCTGGAAGCGCACTGGATGCCCTACACCGGCAACCGCAATTTCAAGGCGAACCCGCGCATGATGGTGAGCGCCAAGGGCGCGTACTACACCGACTCCAACGGCCGCCAGATTTTTGACGGACTGTCGGGCCTGTGGACCTGCGGTCTGGGCCATGGCCGCACCGAAATTGCCGAAGCCATTGGCCGCCAGGCTGCCACGCTGGACTACTCGCCCGCATTCCAGTTCGGCCACCCGCTGTCGTTTGAGCTGGCCAACAAAATCACCGAACTCATGCCCAAGGGTCTGGACCATGTGTTCTTCACCGGCTCCGGCTCCGAGTCCGCCGACACCGCCCTGAAGATGGCGCGTGCCTACTGGCGCGCCAAGGGCCAGGGCACCAAGACGCGCCTGATCGGCCGCGAAAAGGGCTACCACGGCGTGAACTTCGGCGGCATTTCGGTAGGCGGCATTGGCGCCAACCGCAAGATGTTCGGCCAGGGCGTGGAAGCGGACCACCTGCCCCACACCCAGTTGCCCAGCAACGCGTTCTCGCGCGGCCTGCCGCCCAACGGCGCCGAGCTGGCCGATGAACTGCTGCGCCTGATTGCGCTGCACGACGCCAGCAACATTGCCGCCGTGATCGTCGAACCCATGTCCGGCTCGGGCGGCGTGGTGGTGCCCCCGGTGGGCTACCTGCAGCGCCTGCGCGACATCTGCACGGCCAACAACATCCTGCTGATTTTTGATGAAGTGATTACCGGTTTCGGCCGCATGGGTGCCTACACCGGCGCGGCAGCTTTCGGCGTCACGCCCGACATCCTGAACGCCGCCAAGCAGATTACCAACGGCGCCCAGCCCCTGGGCGTGGTGGTGGCGGGCAAAGAGATTTACGACACCTTCCTGGCCGCCGGCGGCCCGGACTACATGCTCGAATTCGCCCACGGCTACACCTACTCGGCCCACCCGGTAGCCTGCGCCGCCGGCATTGCCGCGCTGGACGTGCTGGTGAAAGAAAACATGGTGGAGCGCGTCGCCAAGCTGGCCCCGTATTTCGAAAACGCAGTGCACAGCCTGAAGGGTTCCAAGCACATCACCGACATCCGCAACTGCGGTCTGGCCGCTGGTTTCACCATCGCCGCCGTGCCCGGTGAGCCCGCCAAGCGCCCCTATGAAATCGCCATGAAGTGCCTGGAAAAAGGCTTCTATGTGCGCTACGGCGGCGACACCATCCAGCTCGCTCCGCCCTTCATCAGCACCGAGGCCGAGATCGACCGCCTGATCAACGCGCTGGGTGAAGCCATCAACGCCACGGCCTGATTGACCCACTGACCCGCACCGGGGCGGCAACAGGCTGGCCCCGGTTTTTCTTCGTTCCAGGCCACGCGAGGCCTTTGTTTTATTTGAATAGCAGAAACCATGTCCACTCTCCCTCTCGTTGGCCACCTGATTGATGGCAAAGTCGTAACCACTGGTAGCCGCGCGCAAGACGTTTTCAACCCCGCTACCGGACGCGCCGAAAAGCGCGTGTTGCTGGCACCCAAGGCCACCGTCGAAGAAGCCATTGCCAGCGCGCAGGCGGCCTTTCCGGCCTGGCGCAATACGCCTCCCTTGAAGCGCGCCCGCGTGATGAGCAACCTGAAGGTGCTGCTGGAGCAGCACGCCGACGAGCTGTGCCAGCTCATCACCGCTGAGCACGGCAAGGTGCTGAGCGATGCGTTGGGCGAACTGCAGCGCGGCATTGAAAACGTGGAATACGCCAGCTACGCACCCGAGTTGCTCAAGGGCGAGCACAGCAAAAACGTCGGCCCGGCGATTGATAGCTGGAGCGAATTCCAGGCGCTGGGCGTCACCGCCGGCATTACGCCCTTCAACTTCCCGGCCATGGTGCCGCTGTGGATGTGGCCCATGGCCGTGGCCTGTGGCAACACCTTTGTCTTGAAGCCCTCCGAGCGCGACCCCAGCTCCACCCTGCGCGTGGCCGAACTGGCCCTGGAGGCCGGCCTGCCACCCGGTGTGCTGAATGTGGTCAACGGCGACAAGGAAGCCGTGGACACGCTGCTGACCGACCCGCGCGTCAAGGCGGTGAGCTTTGTCGGCTCCACGCCGATTGCCGAATACATCTACTCCGAAGGCTGCAAGCACGGCAAGCGCGTGCAGGCCCTGGGTGGTGCCAAGAACCACGCCGTGGTGATGCCCGACGCCGACGTGCCCAACGCCGTCAGCGCCCTGATGGGTGCAGCTTTTGGCTCCTGCGGTGAGCGTTGCATGGCGATTCCGCTGGTGGTCGCCGTGGGCGATGGCACGGCCGAAGCCGTGATTGAAGGGCTGAAGGCCGAGATGGCCAAGATGACCGTGGGTTCCGGCTTTGATGCCAAGAGCGACATGGGCCCGCTGGTGACCAAGCCGCACTTCGAGAAGGTCAAGGGCTATGTGGACCAGGGCGTGGCCGAAGGTGCCACGCTGCTGGTGGACGGCCGCGGCGTCAAGGTGGCTGGCCATGAAGACGGTTACTTTTTGGGCCCCTGCCTGTTTGACAACGTCAAACCCGGAATGAAGATTTACCAGGAAGAAATCTTTGGCCCGGTCCTGGGCGTGGTGCGCGTGAAGACGCTGCAGGAGGCCATGGACCTGATCGACGCCCACGAGTACGGCAACGGCACCTGCATCTTCACCCGCGACGGCGAAGC
>CAKZJN010000131.1 GCA_936943465.1 uncultured Rhodoferax sp. | reverse complement strand
TGCACGCCGAAGTGCTCGCACTCAAGCAGCGTCTGGCGGGGCTGGAATCGGTGCGCGAAGAATTGAATGCCCTCAAGCTGCAAGTCACCGCGCTGGAGCAAAGTGCCGCCAAGGCCGCTGCCACTCCTGCACCGGTAAGCGAAGAAGACATGATCGCTATTTCTGCCGCCGTTGCGGCGTTTCTCGGCGTGCGGGCGCGTGTGCGCCAGGTGCGCCTGGTGCACTCCAGCGCATGGGCCCAGGTTGGGCGCATGGGCACGCATGCATCGCACCACACCCACTGATTGGAGTTGCCGTGAAGTTACGCATTACCCTGGACGAACGCACCTTTGAAGTGGACGTCGAAGTGGCCCCCGAAGACCACGCCAACCTGCCACCGGCGTACCCGGTGGGCTCGGCCCGTTTGTCGGGCAGCACGGCCAGCGGTCAGCCGGTAGCGCCCCGTACCGGCGGCTCGCCACAAACCGTGGTGGATGAAAGCAAGGCCTGCCGCAGCCCGGTGTCGGGCATGGTGGTGAAGGTGCTGGCCGAGGCCGGTGCACCCATCAACGCGGGCGACTCGATTCTGGTGCTGGAGGCCATGAAGATGGAGACCAACATCACCGCGCCGCAATCCGGCGTGATTGCCGCCATCAAAGTGGCGCAAGGGGCTCGGGTGCAAACCGGTGATGTGCTGGTGGAGTTTGAGTAAGCAGGCCAACGGCACCCGGTGCAAGAATCGCCTCAAAACGCATAGCCAATGGACAGGCTGCCTGAGACGCTTTGCGGGTTGGTGGTGACGGGACTGTTCTTTGCATCGCCGACCCAATTGCTGGCTCTGAGACCGCCGGTCAAAACGATCTTTGGGGTAACCTGGTAGCTCAAGTTCAGGCTGGTAGACACCTCGCTGATTCCGGAGGTGGGCGAATATTCCGCGTGGCCGCTTTGCTGAGCCTGCGTTGCAGTCACGCCGTAGTACGACTGCATGTATTGCGCATTGGCCCAGGTGGCGGAGGCACCCAAACCAAGGCGCCATTGGGGCGCCAGGTCCAGGCTGTAGTTGACACCCAAGTTTGCGGTAGCCCCCTGGCGCGATTCGCCGGAGCCATAGCGCAGCACCGATGTGAGTCGCAGATCGCGGGTCAGTGCGTAATTGGCGAAGGCACCTAGCTCCAACTGGGAATCGATGCTGCCCATGCCAGCAAGGGCTCCGGTGGCGCTTTCCTTGCGACCCAAGTCCAACCCTAAGCCCAGGCCATATTGCAGCGTCGGATTTTTGGAGAAGTTGTAGCCCACGCCCCGGTTGGTTCCCGCAAACCAGCCGTTGGCCCATTGGTATTCGATAGCCGGCATAACGGACGCTCTGGGCCCATCGCCACCTGAATAGTCCGCGTTGGAGGCAACAGAGAAGCTTACTTTTCCACCCTCTCTGGCTTGATCGGAACCTGTGAACTCTCCCTGATCAGCAGATTGAGCTGACGCGCACGACCCAAACGAAAGGGCGAGAAGCATCAGAGGTAGATTTTTTGATGACGAAAAGAGCATTGAAGAGTCCTGAAGAAATATTGAATAAGTAAAAGTCGTGCGCCAACACTGGCGGCTTGCCACCGAGTTGGATCAAGCCAGCGTCCTTTGGATAAACCAGAAGGAGCCCAAAGCCATC
This sequence comes from uncultured Rhodoferax sp., assembly GCA_936943465.1. Taxonomy (GTDB): domain Bacteria; phylum Pseudomonadota; class Gammaproteobacteria; order Burkholderiales; family Burkholderiaceae_C; genus Allorhodoferax. The sequence continues at coordinate 377 of CAKZJN010000131.1, read as the reverse complement.
GATGCATACGACGCCGAGCGGGTGGTTTTTGTCAGGCCATTGGGGCCGTTGACTTGTCGAACAGCGCGTAGCACCAGCGCTGCAGTCAAGGCCACAGCGATCTGCCCCAACTCAATTCCGATGTTGAAGCCCGCCAGGCTCCATGCCTTGCCCATGCCGTTCACACCCAGGTCGCTTAAAGCTCCGGCCAGACCGAGGCCGTGAATCAAGGCGCAGACAAATACCCATGTCAGTCGGATAGCAACCGCGTTCGTCAAGCTGCGGTTTGATGACCAACGATCAAACAGTGCCATGCCCACAATGGTTGCGGCTATGGCAGGCTCAACTACGCTGGCGGGCACTGACAACCCATACCAAACACAGGCAACCAGCGTTAC
>CAKZJN010000130.1 GCA_936943465.1 uncultured Rhodoferax sp. | reverse complement strand
CGCTGGAAAGAAACGGCAGTGCCCGATCTGGTCAGCCGCCTGAAATGGGCCGCTGGAGTGACTTTGGTCTGTGCCATCCTGACCGGTTGGATGGCGGGCTCTATCGGCCTGCTGTCGACCATTGGTCTCTTGATGGCTTACTGGATTTTCAGCTCGGTCGCCACCGACGTATGGGAGCGCGTGCGCCCCGAAGGCAAAGGCTTTGCTGAAGTCCGTCGCAAGGCTCGGCTGATTCCGCGCGCCCTGGTGGGCATGATGGTGGCGCACATTGGCGTGGCCATGTTCTGCCTGGGCGTCACCATGGTCAACACCTACCAGATGGAGCGCGACGTCAAAATGAACGTAGGCGACAGCACCACGGTGAACAACTATGAGTTCACCTTCAAGGGGGTGCAGAACGCCAAGGGCCCCAATTTTGATGCCATCGTTGGCAGCGTCGATGTCACGCGCAATGGCAAACTGGTGGTCGCACTCAAGCCCGAAAAGCGCGTTTATCGCATCCAGCAGAACCCCATGACCGAGGCGGCCATCGCCCCTGGTTTGACCGGCGACCTGTATGTGTCTTTGGGTGAAGAAGTGGAGGGCGGTGCCTGGATTATTCGGGTCTATGTCAAGCCCTTCATCATGTGGGTTTGGGGTGGCTGCTTGGTGATGGCCTTCGGTGGTTTCCTGGCTGTGACCGACCGGCGTTACCGGCGCAAGGCGGGAGTGGCAGCATGAGCCCCCGCGTTGGTTACTGCATGCACTCACGCCGCTAAGGAGAGAAAGTATGAAATCCTTGAAGTTCTTATTGCCGCTAGCAATCTTTTTGGGCCTGGTCGGATTTCTGTTCAAGGGCCTGAGCCTGGATCCGCGCGAGGTGCCTTCGCCCCTGATCGACAAGCCGGCCCCCGCTTTTTCGCTGGTGTTGCTGGACAAGCCTGACACCACCCTCAAGCGGGACGACATGCTGGGCAAGGTCTGGTTGCTCAATGTGTTCGCGTCCTGGTGCGTGGCCTGCCGCGAAGAGCATCCGCTCCTGGTGGAGTTTGCCCGCATGAAGATGCTGCCGATCTACGGTCTCAATTACAAGGACGAGCGCGCCGCCGGCATGAAGTGGCTGGCCACTTTTGGCAACCCGTATGAGGCTTCGCTGTTCGACTATGACGGCCGGGTCGGAATCGACTACGGCGTGTATGGCGTGCCCGAGTCGTTTCTGATCGACGCCAAAGGGGTCATCCGCTACAAGCAAATTGGCCCGTTCACACCCGAGGCGATCCAGACCAAGCTGATTCCGCTGGTGCAACAACTGCAAAAGGAAGCAAAGAATGGCTAATGCACTGACCAAGGGCTTTGCGCTGCTGTGCTTGGCACTGTGCCTGTCGGTGGCTTCCGCCAAAGAGGCGGCACCCGCCTCGGCAGACCCGGTGCTGGAAGCGCGCATGTTGCGCATTGCAACCGAATTGCGCTGCCTGGTTTGCCAGAACCAGACCATTGCCGATTCGCACGCTGACCTGGCGGTCGATTTGCGGCAGCAGGTGCGCGAAATGCTGCAAAAAGGCCAGACCGACCAGCAGGTGCTCGATTACATGACGGCCCGCTATGGTGACTTCGTGTTGTACCGCCCGCCGGTCAAGAGCACCACCTTGCTGCTCTGGGTGGGCCCCGGCGTGATGCTGGTGGCGGGCCTGGTGATGTTGGTGCTGATCATGCGCCGGCGCAGCCGCATGCCCGCAGAAAAATTTGACGCGGAGCCGGACGAAGAAGCCGCCGGCAACCGCTAACCCCCACATAAAAACTGGCCACCCTGTTCCCTGATTTGGATAACGCATGAAACCCTCCACCGATTCGATTGAAAGCCTGAAGACGCAACTGGCGCAACTCAAAGAGCTGCACACCACTGGCGTGCTGCCCGATGCCCAATTTGAAGAAGGCAAGGCCACTTTGGAGCGGCGCATCCTGGATCTCGTGCTGTCCGGAGCCTCGCTGGCACCGCAAGCACCCGCCGCGCAGGCATCGGCCCCCACGGCTGCAGCAAGCGCAGTGCCTGGCCCCGTCGCGACTGCTGGCAAGCCTTCTGGCCTGTTGCTGGCAGGGCTGGTCGTGGGCGTGATCGCCATTGCCGGTGGCGGCTACTTGTGGAAGGGCGCACCCGGTCAGGCCGCAGTTTCTGCGCAGCAAAGTGCCGGACCCGATGGTCAGCCGGCACCGCACGCCACGGGCGCCGAGCAAATCGCGGCCATGACCGAAAAGCTGTCCGAGCGCCTCAAAGAAAAACCCGATGACGTCGAGGGCTGGTCCATGCTGGCGCGCTCCTACAGTGTGCTGGGTCGCCATGCCGATGCGCTCAAGGCCTACGAAAAAGCCTCCAATCTGCGCAAAGACGACGCCACACTGCTGGCCGACTTCGCCGATTCGCTGGCTGTTAACAACAACAGCGACCTGAGCGGCGAGCCCATGAAGCTGGTGGAGCGCGCGCTCAAGATCGAGCCGAAAAACCTCAAGGCC
>CAKZJN010000129.1 GCA_936943465.1 uncultured Rhodoferax sp. | reverse complement strand
TGGCCCTGGAGAAGGGTTCCGAAAAATCAGGCCTCGTCCCACGACTTCAATATGGCCTGGCAGGCGCCATGCGCTAGCTCAAACTCCAGTTCCTGCATCGCATTTTCCAATGCAGCGAAGTGCGGGTTGGCGGTTTGTTCCAGGGCATCCCGCAGGGTGGCAAAGCACCCCAGGGCCTCCATGTCGGAAGACGCCAGAAGGTCGTCCAGTTCCCGCATTGCCCGCATCAATTCGGCACTCGGCTTTTCGATTGACTTGGGAGTGGCCACTGCCGCTTCATTACCAGCCAATTGGGCAATGGCCGCGTTGAGTAGGTCTTGCGATGCGCCCACCAGGCGTCCCAAAGCATCCAGTGCGTCGGCACACTGCTCGGGTCTTTCGGCCGATTTATACAGCGTCTCCAGTTCGGCCGCCTTGCGCGACAAATTCATCAGCCCCAGGGTTGCGGCATTGCCTTTCAGGGTATGCAATCGCATCATGAAAGTCTTCTGATCCGAAGACTTCAGCAGGTTACGCAGCTCATCCATGCTGGTTGCCAGAACCTTGGAAAAATCCCTCGCGGTGCGAACGTACAAGGACCGCATGCCCGACATACGCGACAGCGCGGTGGCCAGGTCGAGACCCGGCACTTCAATCAGTTCTGCTGCACGGGGCGCGGGCAGCGCATCGATGGTGATGCTCTCCAGGCTGGCCTGATAACCGGTTACGCGAATCAGCAGTGACACCAGCTTGGCCATATCAAAGGGCTTGCCCACATGCTCATTCATACCCGCCTGCAGACAGGCTTCGCGGTCCGTCGCCAGCGCATTGGCGGTCATGGCCACGATAGGCAAATTGAGCAGGCGCAGCTCCTCGCGAATTAACTGCGTGGCGCCGTAGCCATCCAGCACCGGCATTTGAATATCCATCAGCACCACGTCAAATTGCGGCGCAGCGGCCGCCACGGCTTCCACCCCCTGTTGCCCATTGGCAGCCAGCGAAACAATCGCCCCCTCCGAGCTGAGCAGCTCGTCGGCAACCTGCTGATTGATCAGGTTGTCCTCCACCACCAGAATTCGCATGCCGGCCAGTTGCCGCTGGGTCACGCGGGGAGTGCTCCACTGGCGCAGGCCGGTGTTGCCTGCATTGGCATCGGCCACGGCATCGAGCAGCATGGAGGCCGTAATGGGCTTTACCAGATACCCACTCAACAAGGCCTGCTCCTCCGCAGATCGGTGGGCCAATATCTCGCGCCCATGGGCGGTCACCATGATGATGCTGGGCCGATCGCCGGCACACTTTCTGGCTATTTGGTGAATGCACCGTGCCGTCTCCCAGCCATCGGATTCCGGCATCTGCCAGTCCATATAAATCACGGCGTAGGGAAACGCACCGGGCTCTGCTGCAAGGGCCTCCTGAATCATTTGCAAAGCCTGTTCACCGCTGAGTGCGACATCGGCGCGCCACTTCCAGGACTCGGCCATGCGGCGCATCAATTCAGCGGCTATTTCGTTGTCGTCCACAACCAAGACACGCATGCCTTCCAGTTCCGGACTGTGGGCCCTGGGCGCCGGAGCGGGCACGTCGCCAGCCAGCGGAAGCTCCAACGTGAATGCGAACGTGCTGCCAACACCCAAAGTGCTGGTCAAGCGGATGTCGCCACCCATCAGGTGCACCAACCGGTTGCTGATGCTCAGGCCGAGCCCCGTTCCACCGAAGCGCCGTGTCGTGGAGGATTCAGCCTGCGAGAAGCTGCTGAAGATGTTTTTCTGATGTTCTTCAGCGATTCCGATGCCGGAATCCTGCACCGAGAATTCAACCGTGACCGACGCCTCGGAGCGGCTCATCTGCCGCATCGCAATCACGATTTGTCCGTGGTGCGAAAACTTCACCGCGTTGCCGCCGAGGTTGATCAGCACCTGTTGCAGCCGCATGGAATCGCCCACTGCGGTCTTGGGCAATTGCGGATCGATGTCGAATAAAAGTTCGACCGGCTTCTTGCCCAGATTGGCCGACAAAATCATGCCCAGATGGCGCATCAACTGATCGAGCCTGAACGGCTGGCTGTCGAGCTCCAGTTTGCCCGCATCGATCTTGGAGAAATCCAGAATATCGTTGATCAATCCCAGCAGCGACTGCGCAGCGGCAGTGGCCTTCTCTGTGTAATCGCGCTGGCGCGCCGTTTGCTCGGTAATCTGGAGCAAGTTGAGCATGCCCAGAATGGCATTCATGGGCGTGCGAATTTCGTGGCTCATGGTGGCCAGGAACGTGGAGCGCATTTCCGCTTCCGATTCCGCCTTGTCTTTTTGGCGCCCCAGTTCAAACACCTTGGCATTTGCCACAGTGGCCTCATCCAGCGCCATTTGCAGTGCCCGGCGCGGCAACCACCGCAACACCAGAAAGCAAACAAATGCGATCAGGTACGACACCCCGGCCACCAGCGCGCTGCGAATCCAGACCGGTTGCGTGGACCGCGAAATCGTCAAGGTTCCGACTTCCACACCCGAGTCGTAAATCGGGGCCGAAGCGCTGACCGTCAGGGTTCCAATGTCGTCTTGGCTTTGAGCAACCACACCGCCGCCGGCATCGGTAATGACGCGCGACTCGGGCGTGTGGTTGTTGGGCCGCTTGGCCAGCAGTGCCTCAAAGTGGGTGACCTCCAATTGCCAATGCTCGGGGTTTTGATCTACCACCTGCGAAGCAAGCCGCGCATTGATCTGTGCCTCGGCCCCGAGAGCCGCTTGAATTGCGCTGTATTCCGTCCAGAACAGCGCACCAGGCGGAATCAGGGCAATCACCATCGCAAAGACCGCCGCAATAACGGTGCTGAGCGACTCGGCCCGTTGCCGCAGGGACCTATCTGAAGGCATGCGTGTAGCCGTTTTTTTCCAGTACCGCGATACCTGCGGGAGACTGCAGATAGGCAATGAACTTACGGACTATGGGCTTCGCATCCTGATGCGCTGCAACATACAGCGGCTTCATCAGGGGGTATTCCAAATTTACTTTTCCACGTTCCAGTGGAGCGATTCCGTTCAGCGCGAGGACTTCCAGTTTGCGTTTTTCGGACACGACTAGGGACAGGGAGGCCAAGCCCAGGCTTCCAGGCAACTTCTCCAGGGCGTCGGCCGATTCTTGATCGGTCAACGCGGTAAGCAATCCGTCCCGCGCAGCGGCGGCCTCCAGCGCGGCCTTCATTCCCGGGGTCAGGGTGGAGACTAATTGGTTGTCGGTTTCGGTCAGCGGACGCAGCACCAGACGCACCGGCGAGTTATCGGGCCAGCGCTTGTTTTGGCCCGAGTACAGGTCTTCGATCTGCGCGCCTGATATGGCTTTTTCGCTGCGTTTGCTGGTTACCAGAACGACCGGGGTTTGCACCAGGCGCGTTGCCTGAATGCCCTGCGATTTCTCTGGGTCCTTAAGGGGGCGGGCAATCAGTCCAATATCCACGGAACGCTCGGCCAAGCCCTTCAATGCCCCGGAGCTACCAAGGCTGGGCAAGACCTTGATCTGAAAGTCCTTGTTCTGCTTTTCGTAGGCTGCACCCAGTTGACGAATGGAGCCCAGCGCACTCCCGGTGCCACCCACAATGACAGTTTCAGCATGCGAAACCGTAACCCCAATGCAGGCACAGATGCCAAAGATTGCAAATCCGATCCTGTCAAACAATTGCGCCACGCTTCGCCTCTGTATATTCATTTCGAAACCAAATGCTAAAGCAAATTGTGCCGCCGATGGCCGAAATGTCGGGCTAAAGACTTGGCATCAGCCGCGCGCCAGCAGCGTCGCCAATTCGGCCGAGGAGCGCACGCCGAGCTTGGCGTAAACACGGGCGCGGTAGACCTCGACGGTGCGCATGGACACGTTCATTTCGTCGGCAATGACCTTATTGAGTTTGCCGGCGGCCACCCGGTGCATCACGTCCTGTTCGCGCTGGGTCAGGCCGGCCAGCATCTGGCCGCGCGAGTCGCCGCTGGCGCGCAATTGCTGCTGCTCGGCGTCGGCGGCCAGCGCGTCGCGCACCCGCTCGACCAAGGCCGCGTCGCCAAAGGGTTTTTCCACAAAGTCAAAGGCGCCTTTTTTGAGAGCCCCCACTGCCATGCGAATGTCGCCGTGGCCGGTGAGAAAAATGACCGGCGTATGAATGCCGCGCGCCACCAGTTCGTCGTGCACCTGCAAGCCCGACAGCGGCTCCATGCGCACATCCAGCAGAATGCAGCCGCGCAAGGCCGGGCCGCTCTCGATGCGCTCGAGCAGCGCCACGCCGCTGTCCAGACTGCACACGGGCAGCCCGTGCGAGGACAACAAAAATTCCAATGCGGCGCGCACCGTGGCCTCATCGTCCACCAGGTACACGGTGGCGGGTGCAGTAGCTGCATTCATGTCGACCCCCATCAGTCAATTTCCAGATTGGCGCGGGCGTCTTCATCGGCCGCACCGCCATCGCCTTGCACCTGCAAAAGCGCATCAAACACCTGCAAGGTAAACGAAAACCGTGCCCCACCCAGGGTGCCCATGCCAGCGTCCATGCCACCGTGGTGCACCTCCACAATCGAGCGGCAAATGGCCAGGCCCATGCCCATGCCATCACTTTTGGTCGAGAAAAACGGCGCACTTAATTGGTCCACGCTTTGGCCCTGCAATCCAGGGCCGTTGTCTTCCACGTCCATGCGCACAAAGCGCTCGCCGCTGCGTTGGGCCGCGATGCGGATGCAGCGCCCGGCCTGCGGAAGTGGCGCCGAGGCCATGGCGTCGCAGGCATTGCGAAGCAGGTTGATCAGCACCTGCTCCATCAGGATCGGGTCGGCAAACACCGGTGGCACATCGGCGGATAGGGCCCACTGCAACTGCACCCGGGCGCCCTGCATATCGCGCTGCAACAACTCGGCGGCCCGGCGGGCCACCGCACCCAGATCACAGGCCTCGCGCTGCGGCGCCCGGCGGGTCAGGAACTCGCGAATGCGCTTCACGATGCGTCCGGCTTCGGCGGCCTGCTCGCCCTGTTGCGCCAGCGCGTTCATGACGGCCCGGTTGTCGTAGCCGGCGTCGGTCAGCATGCGCTGCAGCCCGGCGTTGTAGCCCATGATGACCGTGAGCGGCTGGTTGAGCTGGTGCGCCAACGCCGAGGCCAC
>CAKZJN010000128.1 GCA_936943465.1 uncultured Rhodoferax sp. | reverse complement strand
CAACGCGCGGTTTCAGTTGCCGGAAGCGTCCTTGGGCGTGTTTGTGACCGGCGGCATCACGGCCTTGCTGCCGGCTATCGCCGGCCTGGCAAGGGCCAAGGCCATGATGTTGTTGGGCGAAGAATTTTCTGCCACGGAGGCCCATGCCTGGGGCGTCATCTGGAAAGTGGTACCCGCCGATGCCTTGCTGGACGCCGCTAGCGCCACAGCCCTGCGCCTGGCTAGGCTGCAGCCCGAGGTCAGCCGTGGTTTCAAGAAGGTGTTGAACACCGTGGGGGCCGCGCATTTTGAACAGGCCATTGCACTAGAGTCTGCACTGCAACGCGACCTGATGCATTGGGGCGAGCACAAACAATAAGGAGGAGCTTGAGAGATGAAAAGCATTGTGATTACCGGCCATGGCGGCAATGAAGTGGTGTTCCTGATGGAGGGCGCAAAAACCGTGCGCCAGCCCGGGCATGTGCTGGTGCGCATGGAGGTGGCAACCCTGAACCGGGTGGACCTGTACATGCGCGACAGCGGCGCTGGCATCACGCACAGCCTGCCGCAGGTGATGGGCCTGGACGGTGCCGGTGTGATCGAGGAGGTAGACCCCGCCGAGACCACGCTCAAGGTGGGCCAGCGGGTCACGCTGCACCCCGGCGTGGTGTGCGGTCGTTGCGAGTTTTGCCAGCGCGGCGAGGGCGTGTTGTGCAACAAGATTCAGTACATGGGTGAACACCGCAATGGCACGCTGGCGCAGTGGGTCAGTGTGCCGGCGCAAAACGCATTTGTGATTCCCGAAGGCATGTCGTTTACCGACGCGTCTGCGCTGGGCGTCAACCACCTGACCGCCTGGCGCATGCTGTTTGGCAAGGCACGGGTGCAGGCTGGCGAGAGCGTGCTGATTTTCGGCATTGGTGGCGGCGTCTCGCTGGCCGCCTTGCAACTGGCCAAGCTGGCCGGCCTGCGCACCTATGTGACGTCGCGTAGCGCCGACAAACTGGAACGGGCCAAAGCCATGGGCGCCGACCACGTTATCAATAGCCAGCAGCAGGATGTGGCCAAAACCATCGCGCTGCTGACGCAGGGCCGCGGCGTGGATGTGGTGATTGAAAACGTCGGGGGCGACACCTGGTCACAGGCCATGAAGTCCCTGGTGCGGGGCGGCCGCCTGGTGACCTGCGGTGCGACGGCGGGCGACATGCCCGGCGCCGATATACGCCGCGTGTTTATCCGCCAGTTGCAGATCATGGGCTCCACCCTGGGCGATTTCAGCGAGTTCCGTCAATTGATCGACTTCGCGGCGCAGCACCACCTGCGCCCGGTGGTGGACCGCGTCTACCCGATGGAGCAAATGCATGCGGCATTGGACCGGCTGGAGTCGGGCGAGCAGTTTGGCAAAGTGGTGGTGACGATCGCGGGTTGAAGCAGAGCTACTCGGCGTCAACCAGGTTCGGCCGCCTCACGCCTCCAAGGCAAGACTGAGAAATGCGGGCCTGACAACGCGGGATTGGCACGGTTGTTGTCTGTTTGCTGACCAAGAGTTGGATTCAACAGGTGCCAACAGGTTGAAACTTGACTTGCCCCGTGTCTAAATCCCCATCCGCCAGTCCGAATCAGAACGCTTCGCGCTCGGCTTCCAGATAGGCCAGGCTTGTGTACTTGCCAATGTTCAGGTCAAAACCCAGCATGGATTTGGCACGACTGGCCACACGGGGGTCTTGCAGCACCAGTGCTTTGGCTTTTTCAATCGGAATATCGTTCTTGAAAGCTTGCACACTGGGCTCCCAAATGCCCTTGAGGAAGGTGCCGTAAGTCGCCAGCAGATCTTTTCGCGGATTCCCGTGGCACGGCACCCACAAGGCATCGGCGCCTCCTGCCTGTTGCAGTTTTTCAAAGTAGTTGAATGTGCCCGGATACGAACCATCGTCGATATTGGCAATCCGGTTTTCCATGGCCAGATCGCCCACATGAAACACCTTGTCCTCAACCACCTCGACCGTCAGGTCGCCTTGCGTGTGGGCTTGACCGTAAAAGTGCATTTTTAGGGTGACATCGCCAAAACGGTATTCCTGACCGTGGCGGGTTGGCTGGTTCGGCGGCGTGACCTGGGTGCCCATGGTGGACTGATTGGTCCACCGCTCCATGAGGCTGCGCCACAGGTTGCCCTCATGGCCGTTTATTTGCGCGGTGGTGTAGTCCAGCGAATAAATGGGTAGCTGTGGCCCCAACGCCTCCACAAAGGCATGGTTACCCAACCAGTGGTCGCCATGGAAGTGGCTGTTGAACACGGCCACCACCGGCTGTGGCGTGATTTTCTTGATCATGCGCAGCGCCATTTGCCCGATTTGCAATGACGCGCCGGTATCCACCACCACGACCCCTTTGCCGGTGACGACAAACAGGATATTGGCCATCATTCCGTGGTTTTCTGCCGTGGGAAAAGCGTCTTGTGCGTAAATGATCCAGACGTGTTTGGACAACTGGCGGGGAGCGATATCGGCAACGGGTGGGCCGCCAATGAAGTCCACCACCTCACCGGCACAGGTGTGCATCACCGGTAGCAGAGATAAACCGGCACCGGATACGCCAATGGCGCTCATGCGACCCAAGTGGGCAAGAATTTGCCGCCGTGTGGCCACTTTGCCATCCGGGTCGAAAAATACAGGACGAAGGCACATGGTGGGTCTCCATTGTGTAGGCACGACATACCCTTTTTCACAGGGCTGCGTGCTTGGGCACCACGCAAACGCTGCGCGTGGTCGGTTCAAATTATGCACCTATAAGCCGTCATAAATATAAACGATTGGCGATGCGTTCATGAAGTT
>CAKZJN010000127.1 GCA_936943465.1 uncultured Rhodoferax sp. | reverse complement strand
GCCACATCGACCTTGTTCTGTGTGCGGTCAATTTGCACGGTGGCCTGGGGGTCGGCCTGCAGAATGGCGCGGGTCACTGCTTTTTCGCAGTGGCCGCAGGTCATGCCGGTAACGGTAAAGGTCTGATTCATAGAGGCTCCGTGGGTGAGGATGAAAGCAAGTTGCCGGATTTAGCTGGAGCATATTGTCGGCTTTTCAAGCTGGCTTTACATGCTCCCCTTGTTTCCTGCCCGACCGGCCCCAGTACCATTGCACCACCCGGCCCGCGCCGGGTCACAAGGCTCAATTTATGACAACGCAAGCACCCTCCACTCTGGACATCGGCATTGGCGGAATGACCTGTGCTTCCTGCGTGGCGCGCGTTGAACGTGCCCTCAAGAAAGTGCCGGGCGTCTCGTTGGCTACGGTCAATCTGGCGACGGAATCGGCCCGCGTCGAGGTGGTGCCGGATGCGCAAGCCACGCAGTCCATCAGCATGGAAGCCCGCCTGCGCCGTGCCGTGCGCGATGCCGGCTATGAACCGCGCGCCGCCAATGCCCTGCTGGACGCACCCGATGCCTCGCCCTGGGCCGGCTTTGCGCCGATTGCCTGGGGGCTGGCGCTGTCCCTGCCCTTGGTGTTGCCCATGCTGGGCGATGTGTTGGGCACTCACTGGATGTTGCCGGCGCTGTGGCAATTTCTGCTGGCAACGCCGGTGCAGTTTGTGCTGGGCGCACGTTTTTACAAGGCCGGTTGGCATGCGCTCATGGCCTTCAGCGGCAACATGGATTTGCTGGTGGCGATTGGTACCACGGCGGGCTGGGCCCTGTCGGTGTGGCTGTGGCTGAGTGCCGAGGCGGGCAGCATGCCGCACCTGTACTTTGAAGGCTCGGCGCTGGTGGTCACGCTGGTGCTGCTGGGCAAGTGGCTTGAGGCGGGTGCCAAGCGCCAGACCACTTCGGCCATCCGCGCTCTGCACGCGCTGCGGCCGGAGGTGGCGCACCTGATCGGCTTCGACGGCGAAACCGATGTGCCGGCCGACGAGGTCATGGTGGGCGACAAATTGGTGGTCAAACCCGGCGAGCGCTTTGCTGCCGACGGCGTGGTGCTGGAAGGTCAAACCCAGGTGGACGAGGCGATGCTCACCGGTGAGTCGCTGCCGGTGCCCAAGGAAGTGGGCAGCCTGCTGACGGCGGGTTCCATCAACGGCGACGGCCGCCTGGTCATGCAGGTGCGCGCGGTGGGCGCCGACACCATGCTGTCGCACATCATCCGGCTGGTGGAAGACGCGCAGGCCGCCAAGGCTCCGATTCAGCGGCTGGTGGACCGGGTGAGTGCGGTGTTTGTGCCCGTGGTGCTGGGCATTGCCCTGCTCACCTTGCTCGGCTGGTATTTCACCGGCCACAGTTTTGAGACCTCGCTGATCAACGCGGTGGCGGTGCTGGTGATTGCCTGTCCCTGCGCGCTGGGGCTGGCTACGCCCGCGGCCATCATGGCCGGTACCGGTGTGGCGGCCAAGTTTGGCATTCTGATCAAGGACGCAGAAGCGCTGGAGCGGGCCCATCAGGTGGACACCGTGGTGCTGGACAAAACCGGCACGCTGACCGTGGGCAAGCCAACGCTGCGGGCGTTTGAAGCGGTGCAAGGTGTGGACGCAGATGCCGCTCTGCAACTGGCTGCCAGCCTGCAAAGCGGCTCCGAACATCCGCTGGCGCGTGCGGTGCTGGCGGCCGCCAAGGCAAAGAACCTGCAGCTTTCCCCCGTTTCCGAGGTTAGCGCCGTGCCCGGGCGCGGCATGCAGGGCATGGTGGCGGGGCATACCTTCTTGCTGGGCAGCCTGCGCTGGATGCAGGAGGAGGGCACGACTTTGGTGTCCGATGTGGTGACCCGGTGGCAGGCCGATGGCGCCACGGTTTCCGCATTGGCGCAACGGTTGGAAGTCGCTGGGCAGGTGCAAACCCGTTTGCTGGCGCTGATGGCCTTTGGCGACGAGCCCAAGCCTGCCGCCGCCCAGGCGCTGGCCGCCCTGCGCGCGCGCGGCATCCGGTTGGTGATGCTGACCGGCGACAACCAAGGCGCGGCCAATGCCATGGCCCGCCAGTTGGGTCTCAATCCCGAAGACGGCGAAGTGCTGGCCGAAGTGCTGCCCGGCGACAAGGCGGCGCAGGTGCAGCGTCTGCAGGCCGAAGGCCGCACCGTGCTGATGGTGGGCGATGGCGTGAACGACGCCCCCGCCATGGCCGCCGCCGATGTGGCCATGGCCATGGCCAACCCGGATGGTGGCGGCACCGACGTTGCCATGCACACCGCCGGTATGACCCTGATGCGCGGCGACCCGCTGCTGATCGCCGCCGCGCTGGACATCTCGGGGCGCACGGTGCGCAAGATTCGCCAGAACCTGTTCTGGGCCTTCGCCTACAACGTGGCCGGTATTCCGCTGGCCGCGCTGGGCTTCCTGAACCCGGTGTTTGCCGGGGCGGCGATGGCGCTGAGCTCGGTGAGCGTGATGGGCAATGCGCTCCTGCTCAAGCGCTGGAAACCCCAAGGCATCCGGTCGCGCTAGGCTGTCATATGCGCGTCGCCTGTTTGCAGCAGGTAGCGCCACAATGCGGGCAAACCAATGCATTCCATGCCCGAAACCACCCCTCTCCGCTCGCTGATCACTCTGGCACTGGCGCTTGCCTTTGGTGCTGCGGTATCGCTGGGCATCACGCGTTTTGCCTACGGCTTGCTGCTGCCGCCCATGCGCGCGGACCTGGGCTGGTCGTATGCGCTGGCGGGGGGAATGAATACGGCCAATGCGCTAGGTTACTTTTTGGGTGCCTTGGCCGCGCCGTGGTTGATGCGGCGCTGGGGGGCGTCGGCGGTGCTGGTTGTGGGTGCCTTGTTTGCTACGGTCTTTATGGTGGCCAGCGGGTTTGTCACGCAGACCGACGCGCTCCTGCTGCAACGCCTTTTGGCCGGCCTGGCCAGTGCGCTGGTGTTTGTGGCGGGCGGCCTGCTGGCAGCGCGACTGGGTGCGCGGGCACCGCAGCGCAGCGGGCTGTTGTTGGGCATTTATTACGGCGGTACCGGGCTGGGGATTGTGCTGTCGGCTGTGCTGGTGCCCGTGGCGCTGGAGTGGGCGATGCAGGAACCGCATGGCTGGCATTGGGCTTGGTGGGCGCTGGGGGCGGTGTGCTTAGCCTTTAGCCTGGTGCTGCTTTGGCCGGCGCGCGTCATGGCGGCATGGGCTGCGCCGGCAGCTTCGGCAGGGGCGGCCGCCGTGGTGTTTCGCTGGCGGCAGTTTGCCTTCGGGCTGGCGGGCTACACCCTGTTTGGCGTGGGCTATATCGGCTACATGACCTTTGTGGTGGCGCTGTTGCGCAGCCAGGGGCACAGCGGTGCCGAGATCACGGTGTTTTATGCGCTGCTGGGTGTGGCGGTGATGGCGTCGTCACGCATCTGGGCCGGCCTGCTCGATCGCTACCACGACGGACGTCCACTGGCGCTGCTCAATGGCCTGTTGGGCCTGGCCACGTTACTGCCGGCACTGACCCACGCCTGGGGCTGGGTGCTGTTGTCGGGCTTGTTGTTTGGCGGGGTGTTTTTGAGTGTGGTGGCGTCCACCACCGCGCTGGTACGGCACAACCTGCCGCAAGCTGCCTGGGCCGCCGGTATCAGCGCCTTCACCACGGTGTTTGCGGCGGGGCAGATCGTGGGCCCCACCGCCGTGGGCTGGATTGCCGATGGCGAAGGCGGCCTGGAGCGCGGTCTGGTGTACTCCGCCTGCGCGCTATGGCTAGGCGCGGCACTGGCATTGCGCCAGCGCCGGCTGGTTCATAACTAGGCGCACCCAGTGGTTGGGAGGCCAAGCGGTCTGCGCAGGTAAAGGAGGAGCCCACGCAGTGGGCGGGGGACACGGAGCAGAGCGCTTGGCCTCCCAACCACCTCTCCAATCGCAAAACAGCCTTACTTGATCAAGCCTTCCGCCTTCATGGCAGCGACCACGCCGGGGCGTGCACCGACGCGGGCGCGGTAGGCCTGGATGTTGGCCAGGCCGGAAATGTCCACGCCTACAAAGCCGCACCAGTTGGTGACCACGAACAAGTAGGCATCGGCTACGGTGAACTGCTCGCCCATCAGGTAGTCCTTGCCGGCGAGTTCGCCGTCCACCCATTTCAGGCGCGACTGCAAACGGTCAATGAAGGCGGGTTTGGCGTCGGCCGGGGTGGTTGGGGTGAACAGGGGCGAGAAACCTTTATGCAACTCGGTGCCGATAAAGGTCAGCCATTCCTGCAGCTTGTAGCGCTCGTAAGTGCCGTTGGCGGGGGCCAGGTTCTTGGCGGGAACTTGATCGGCGATGTATTGCACGATGGCGGGGCCTTCGTGCAGGGCGCGGCCGTCGTCCAGCACCAGGTACGGCACATAGCCCAGCGGGTTGATGGTGTAGTAATCGGTGCCGTCAGCCAGCTTGTGGGTTTTGGTGGGGGCGGAAATAGCCTCGAAAGCCAGACCGGATTCGTGCAAAACGATGTGGGGGGAGAGCGAGCAGGCGCCGGCAGAGTAGTACAGCTTCATATTTGTTCCTAGGGGTGGGTTCATCCGGTGTCACCGCACAAAGGCGGTGCGGCCGTGATGCTAGCGCCATTCGGCTGAGGCTGCTTGGAGGCGTCCGCTTTACAAAGCGTTCCGTTGGCCTTAACGGTCCCGCAATCCCCGTGGTTTAGAGTCAGACCGTTATCACCACAAAGGAAAAACCATAATGACAACAACAACTTCCACCACTTCCTCCCGTTACAGCCTGCCCAGCATTGCCATGCATTGGTTCATGCTGCTGGTGTTCATCGGCATTTATGTGTCGGTGAACCTGATCGATGCTTTCCCAAAGGAAGACCCGAAACACCAACTGTTCAAGAACATGCACTTCTCAATGGGCCTGCTGGTGTTTGCGCTGGTCTGGGTGCGCATCGTGTTTCGCCTGCTGGGCACCACGCCGCCCATCGTGCCAGCACCCTCGGCCCTGATGGAAAAGGCCGCCAAGCTGGGGCATCTGGCCCTGTATGCGCTGATGATTGGTGCACCGTTGGCCGGTTGGGCAGTCTTGAGCGCCTATGGCAAGCCGATTCCATTCTTCGGCCTGAACCTGCCGGCGTTGTTGTCGGAGAACCGGGAGCTGGGTCGCAACATCAAGGAAGTGCACGAGGCGGTGGGCACCTTGGGTTACTTCCTGATTGGCGGACACGCCGTGGCCGCGCTGTACCACCACTATGTGGTGAAGGACAACACCCTGCTGCGCATGAAGCGCGCCTAATCAGGCCAGCACCACGTTTTGCCCTGTGAGCCGCTGGGCCAGCCCTTGCGCCAGCCGGTTCACCACGCCGTAAATCGATAGTTGCGGGTTAGCGCCCACACTGGTGGGGAATAGCGAGCCGTCATGGATCGACAGGTTATCGACCTGCCAGTGCACACCGTCCGGACGGGTAACGCCCTGGCTTTCCTTTGCTGCAAGTCCGCAACCGCCCATCACATGGGCGCTGCCGATTTTGGTCAGCAGTGGCTTCATGGGCAGGGCTTCAATGGCCTTTTGGGCTTCGGCCCAACTGGCGTAATGCGCGCCCATTTCGTGTGCCGGGTACACCGTTCTGGCACCCGCCGCAAACTGGATTTCGGCCATGGCCAGCAGGGCGCGCCGCGCACCTTCGAGCACGTAGTCATTCAGCGGGTAGTCCAGCACCGGCAATCCGTCGCCATTGAGTTCCACTGCACCGCCGGGGCTTTGTTCGTGAAAGCCATCACGCAGGATGGCCACCAGCACATTGGCGTTGGGAAACTGTTGGAACAACCGGTTTTGTTCCGCGCCGAAACCGGGCAACTGCGCGCCAAAAAACACCGGATGCATGGGTGCTGTCTCGACCTTGAAGCCGATGGCGGCGTCAATCGCCTGGGTGTTTAGAAAGTGATCGGTGCAGACCGACTGCGGTGCACCGGCCCAACCGGCGACCGGTGCAGGCATGACTGCGGTGGTGACGGTGGCCGGGTGCAAAAAGGTGCGACGGCCCAGGCGGTGGTAGGGGTCGGGTGCGCGCGAGCGCAAGAGCAGCGCCGGCGAATTGATGCCACCGCCTGCCACGACAAAGTGGCGCGCTACGATAGTTGTAGCATGACCGCCTGGATTGACGGGGGCTGCATTGGGTTTGACGGCTATGCATTCGACATGGTTGACGTGTCCGTTGCCGATGTCGAGCCGGTGCGCGCGGGTTTCGACCAGCAGCGTTGCGCCGGCATCCAGTGCGCCGGGAATGGTGGTGAGCAGCATGCCCTGTTTGGCGTTGGTGGGGCAACCCATGCCGCAGGAGCCCAGGTTGAAGCAGCCCTTGACGTTGCGCGCGATGGTCTCGGTGGCAATGCCCAGCTTGGCGGCACCGCGGGCCAGCACGGCGTTATTCTCGTTGGGTGCCACGGCCCAGGGGGCGATATTCAGGCGCTTTTCAGCCTGCGCGAAATAGGGCGCCAGGGCTTCGGTGCTGTAGTCGGTCAGCCCGTAATGCGACTGCCAGAACTTCAGCGTGTCTTCGGGCGTGCGGAACGAACTGGTCCAGTTGACGGTGGTGGAGCCGCCGACCGAGCGCCCCTGCATGATGCCGATGGCCTTGTCCTTGGTCTTGCGGGCGGCACCCTCCTGGTACAGATCGCGGTAGGCCTCGGTCTCGAGCTGGTTGAAATCGGCGCTGCTCTTGAGTGGGCCTTCTTCAATCATGATTACGCTGAGGCCCGCGCGGGTAAGCAACTCGGCGGTAATGCCGGCACCAGCGCCCGAGCCGATGATGGCCACATCGCATTGCATGCGGCGGGGCAGCGTGCCGTGGCGGCCGCCCAGTACTTTCCAGCCACGGGCAAGGCCTTCGCGGATGGGGTCTTTCAAGGAACTCATGGTGTGTTGGGGCTCAGTGAGGGTGGGGCGGTACGGGGCAACTCAGATTGCGACCGGGCCCGGATAGCCCAGCACCGGCCAGGCCGTGCGGGCGCTGAAGTGGGCGGCATAAATCAGATCGTGCAGCCCAAGGTAGGCCTGCTGGCGCAAGGACACACCGGAGGTTCGCATGGCTTGCAGTGCGTCGGCCAGCTCGGACGTGCCGACCGCTTCCCAGGTGCTGCTGATTCCCACCAACCCCCGGCGGCCGGCGGCCGTGTCCAGTAGGGTCAGCAACTGGGACAGTTCGGCTTGCACCGCGTCCTGGGTTCCGGAGATTTTTTCGTTGATGCGGTCCAGCAACCCATCCATGGTCTGGGCATCGGGGGCCGCGCCTTGCGGCCAGGCGTCTGCGATCAGGGCCGTTGCGATGCGGGCCATGACCAGCCGGGAGCGGGGGCTCAAGGCGCCATGTTCCAGGCCGGGCTGCAGCAGCGCAGCGGCACCACCGCCCAGCGCGAACACGACCGCCGAGCCCCAGCCGAGCTTGAGTAGGGTTCTTCTTTGCATCATGTGACTATTGCACGCCGGGGTGGGGGTTCCCTAGAGGGCAGTGTCTAGACCGCCTCGGGGTTTTCATGGCCGCTGCCTAATTTTGTGGCAACCGGTAGAATCGGCGCCTCTCCCACCTGAGGCGCAAAGCGTTCCGCGCCACCCATTGGACAAGCCCATGCTGTACCCTGAAAGTTTCGACGTGATAGTCGTTGGCGGCGGCCATGCCGGAAGCGAAGCCGCGTTGGCGGCCGCCCGCATGGGCTGCAAAACGCTGCTGCTGACCCACAACATCGAAACCCTGGGCCAGATGAGTTGCAACCCGTCGATCGGCGGCATTGGCAAGGGCCATCTTGTGAAAGAGGTGGATGCATTGGGCGGCGCTATGGCGCTGGCCACCGACGAGGCCGGCATCCAGTTTCGCATTCTCAATTCCAGCAAGGGCCCGGCGGTGCGCGCCACCCGCGCACAAGCCGACCGTGTGTTGTACAAGGCTGCGATCCGCCGCACGCTGGAAAACCAGCCCAACTTGTGGCTCTTTCAGCAAGCCGTGGACGACCTGATGGTGGAGGGCGACCGGGTGGTGGGCGCGGTGACACAGGTGGGCATTCAGTTCCGCAGCCGCACCGTGGTGTTGACGGCCGGCACCTTCCTGGACGGCAAGATTCATGTGGGGCTGAACAACTACGCAGCCGGGCGTGCGGGCGATCCGCCGGCGGTGTCTTTAAGTGCCCGGCTCAAGGAACTCAAGCTGCCGCAAGGGCGACTGAAGACCGGCACACCGCCACGCATCGACGGGCGAAGCATCGACTTTTCCCAATGCGAGGAACAACCCGGTGACGGTATGCCCGGAGGCATGTCGCCGCATATGCCGGTGGTGAGTTTCATGGGCAACACGCGCATGCACCCGCAACAAATGCCGTGCTGGATTACCCATACCAACGCGCGCACGCACGACATCATTCGCAGCGGCTTTGACCGCAGCCCCATGTTCACCGGCAAGATTGAAGGGGTAGGGCCGCGCTATTGCCCCAGTGTGGAAGACAAGATCAACCGCTTTGCCGACAAGGACAGCCACCAGATTTTTCTCGAACCTGAAGGCCTGACGACGCACGAGTACTACCCCAACGGCATCAGCACCAGCCTACCTTTTGACATTCAACTCGCGTTGGTGCGCAGCATGCCGGGGCTGGAGAACGCGCACATTCTTCGGCCCGGTTACGCCATTGAATACGACTACTTTGACCCGCGTTCGCTCAAGAGCAGCTTTGAGACGCGGCAGATTGCCGGTCTGTTCTTTGCCGGTCAGATCAATGGCACGACCGGCTATGAAGAGGCAGCGGCGCAAGGTTTGTTTGCGGGTCTGAATGCCGCTTTGCAGGCGCGCAGCTTGGGTGGCGGCAACGATGCTGTCAGCGCGGCGGGTGCCATTTCCTACACGGGCGACACCTGGTTGCCGGGTCGCGACCAGGCCTACCTGGGCGTGCTGGTGGATGATTTGATTACCAAGGGTGTGACCGAACCGTACCGCATGTTCACCAGCCGGGCAGAGTTCCGCCTGCAGTTGCGCGAGGACAATGCCGACGCGCGCCTGACCGAAGCAGGGCGGCAACTGGGGCTGGTGGATGACGCACGCTGGGCCGCCTTCAACAAGAAACGCGATGCTGTTTCACGTGAAACACAGCGTCTGCGCAGTATCTGGGTGAATCCGCGCAACCTGCCGCAGACGGAAGCGGAGCGGGTTCTGGGGAAGGCGATTGACCATGAATACAACCTGGCGGATTTGCTGCGAAGACCCGATGTGAG
>CAKZJN010000126.1 GCA_936943465.1 uncultured Rhodoferax sp. | reverse complement strand
AGCACTCCGCTCTGGCCTTCAGACACCAGGCTTTCCATGACCTGCTCCAGATCGGCGGTGGGATGCACAAAGCTGCCCGACGTGGTTTCGCCAAAGCCGTGCCAGGCCAGTGCCTTGCGCAAGGGTTCGCGCACGCGCACATCGAGTTCCCCGACCACCAGAATCAGACGCCAGCGCCGGTCCCAACCGGGAATGTCAGCGGCATAAATCTGGCGCGAGGCCTCGTCAAAGCGGCGGCGACCAAAGGGCGTGAGCATGTAATCGGTCTTGCGACCCTGTGCTTCGGACTGCAGCCACTCTTCTTGAACCAGACGGTATACGGCGGTGCGTACCAGGCGCTCATTCACGCCCAAGGGCTGTAGCAACTGGATCATGCTGCCCAGCGAAACCCGCCCGCCGCGGGGCAGGATCGCGTCGCCGAACACCGTGGTGATCAGCGAACCAGACTGAATCCGGCTCTTTTGACGGAACCGCTCGAGTCGAACTGCGATGGCTTGGGAGACTGGGACTTTCACAATTCGCGAAGTGTAGTCGGGCCGAACGGGCCGGCGTCAACCGGCATCAGCAATACTTGAAAGCAGGGATGCGCAAGTCGGTTTTCTACCTGCTCACCGCCCGGAGCTATGCCGTGCGGGAGAGCCAGTGGCCTGGCAAATCCGTACCGGAGCGCCCATCGGCGACACGACCCAGCCGATTGCCAAGGCCCGTCTTATCGGCTGCCCCAAAACGCCGCACCCACCACCAGGGTCGCGGCAATCGCCACATTCCACTGCAACGGCTGACCCGATGTGATGAGCAACAACACGGTTGACAGAATGGGGGTGGCAAATGCCAACAAACCGATGCGCCGCGTATCGCCCAGCTTGATGGCCGCATCCCACAGAAAGAACGCCCCGCCCAAGGGGCCGAGCCCCAACAGGCCAACCAAAACCATATCGGACGTGCTCAACGCAATGGCGGGCTCCAACAACACATGGCAGCCCAAGGAAAGCAGACCGGACGCTGCAGCAAAGCCCCCCACGGCGGCGGTCGGGAACGCGGGCAGCCTGCGGGTCAGCAAGGAATAGCTGGCCCACACAAAGGCGGATGCCAGTGCGATGACATACCCCAGGTGAAATCCCCCGTCCGAAAGTGCCGGACCTCCCCGCCCCAGAATGGCAATGGCAGCGCCGGCAAAGCCGATCAGTGCAGCAACAATGTGGCGCGCATGCAAGGACACGTCCTTCAAGAACAAGGGCGCCATCACCACCATGCCAAGCGGCCACAGGTAGTTGATGAGATTGGCCTCCACGGGCGGCGCATTGCGCAAAGCCATGAACAGCAGGAAATGAAAGCCGAAAAGCCCGTAGATGCCCACCAGCAAGGTAGGCAGCGGAACCTTCCACCGCGACAGGCGAAAGTGCGCAAGTGGCAGCGCAATGATGCTACCCACCAGCAAACCGATGCCGGTCAAAAGAAACGGAGGAATGTGGGCCAGTTTGACCCCCAACGGCGCCAGTGAACCCCACAAGGCAATGGCTGCCAGAGCCAACAAGTCTGCTTTCATGGAACGAGGATACCGCGCCAGTCGCTGCAAAATGCTGGTTAGCCCAGCTTTTGCCTGCCCATGGTCGCAGGGAGGGGCTCCAAGCAAAATCCATACACCGTAGTCGCGCCCGGCTCTGCCGTGCGGGAAAAGCCAAAATTGCGTATCTTTACGGACGACCTGGAAATGGCAAATTTCTACCGTACGTTCCAGCCCCGAACATAAAGCCCATGCGAATCCCAGACTGGACCCCCGAACAAAAAGAGCAACCCGCTGCGCTGGTGGATGCCATTCTTGCGCGCCGGGGTGGCGCGCTATTGAATCTGGACAAGGCCCTGCTGTGGAGCGAGCCCTTGGCGCGCGGCTGGAATGTCTACCTCAAGGCGGTACGGACCGAGTTGCCGACCAGCCGCCGTCTGCGCGAGCTGGGTATTTGCACCGTGGCCTTGCTGACCGGCGCGCAATACGAATACCACCACCATGCGCCGGACTTTCTGGCGGCCGGCGGAACCCCAGACCAACTCAAAGCCTTGCAGGCCTATGCCACGGCCTATGCCGGAAGCGCCCCCAGCGACCCCGCGCTGGACGCCACCGACAAGCTGGTGATTCATTACGCCGCTCAAATGACACGCAGCGTGCGGGTGGACGATGCCCTGTTTGCCGCTCTGCGCGCGCGCTTTGACACCACCGAAATTGTCGAACTCACCAGCGCCATTGCCACCTACAACATGGTGGCGCGTTTTCTGGTGGCGCTGGAGATCAGCCCCGAGACCCGCGAAAACGCTTCGCATAAATAGCTTCTACTTCACCCACAACAAGGAGACACCCATGATCAAGAACTTGCAAGTGACCGGCGCCGTGCTGGCCAGCGCCTTGACGCTGATGGCCGCAACACCCGCCGTCGCGGCCGACGACGTCATCCGCCTTGGCAACCTCAAGCTGGCGCACTTCGCCGCCGTGTCCTACATCAAGGAAATTGCGCCCAAGTGCGGCATCAAGGTCGAGGAGCGCATCTTTGCCAAGGGCCTGGATGTGATGCAAGCCATGATCGCCGGCGAACTGGACGTAGGCGCCACCGCCTCCGAGGCGGCCGTGTCCGGGCGTGCCAACAAAATCCCAATTTATGTGGTGGCGGGTTTTGCGACCGGTGGTGCGCGGCTGGTGGCCCGACCCGATGCGGGCATCAAGACCGTCAAGGACCTCAAGGGCAAGAAAGTGGGCGTCACCCGTGGCAGCATTCAGGAGCTGCTGCTGGCCGCCGAGTTGTCGCAACACGGACTGACCTCGGCCGATGCGCCGGGCAAAGACGTGCAGCTCATTTACCTGTCTTACCCCGATTTGAATGCGGCGCTGCTGGGCAAAAACCTGGACGCCATCATGCAAACCGAACCCCAGGCCTCGCAAGCGCTGAACAAGGCTTTCGGCGTCGAAGTGATGAAGCCCTACGACACCCCGGTTGGATCGCCGGTGCGTACGCTGGTCATGACCGAAAAGTTCTACAAAGACAACCGCCCGCAAGCTGAAAAGTTCATGCGCTGCTTTGTCGAGGCCACCAAGACTTTCATCGACAACAAGGCCTTGGCCGAAAAGTATGTGACGCAAACCGTGTTCAAGGGCCAGATTACCGCCGATGACTTCCAGGACGCGATCGGCAATTCGCCCTACTCGTACGACATCACTGCCGCCCACATCCAGACCACCACCGATGTCATGGCCAAGCACGGTATCGGCAAGATGACCTCGCCGCCGGTTGCCACCGATTGGGTCAAGACCGACTTGCTGGAAGCCGCCAAGAAGTCCCTCAACATCAAGTAAATCAAG
>CAKZJN010000125.1 GCA_936943465.1 uncultured Rhodoferax sp. | reverse complement strand
ATCCACCACGCATCAATGTTGTTCTTGCCTTGCGACAGCAATTCGCCCAAAGACGGTGTTCCGGGCGGCACGCCCAGGCCCAGAAAGTCGAGCGAGGTCAGCGCCAAAATGGAGCCGCTCATGCGAAAGGGCAAGAACGTCACCACGGGCGTCAGGCTATTGGGCAGCACATGGCGCACGATGATTTTCCAGTCGGACACACCCAGCGCCCGCGCTGCCCGCACGTAATCCATTTGCCGGTTACGCAAAAACTCGGCCCGCACATAGTCGGACAGCCCCATCCAGCCAAACAAGCTCAGCAACACCAGCAGCAAAGCGACGCTAGGCGCAAACACCGCGCTGAAAATTATCAGCAGGTAGAGTTCGGGCATGGAGCCCCAGATTTCGATAAATCGCTGAAACACCAGGTCGGTTTTGCCACCAAAAAAACCCTGAATCGCTCCAGCAATCACGCCCAGCACCACGCCGGTAAAGGTTAGCGCCAGCGCGAACAGCACGCTCACCCGGAACCCGTAAATCAGTTGCGCCAACAGATCGCGCCCCCGGTCGTCGGTGCCCAGCCAATTGTCTGCGCTAGGCGGTGCCGGATTCGGTGACTTGGCAAAGTAATTGAGCGTCTTGGGACCGTAGCGGTTGGGCGCAAAAATCGCCCAATTGCCAGGTTCGCTCAGCTTTTTCTGGATAAACGGGTCAAGGTAATCGGCCGGTGTTGCAAAGTCCCCACCAAACGTGGTTTCCGGGTAGTCCTTGACCATCGGCCAGTAAGCCTGCCCTTGGTACACCACCACCAGGGGTCGGTCATTCGACACCAGTTCCGCGGCTAGGCTTAGTAGCACCAGCACACAAAAAACAAGCAGACTCACAAACCCCAACCGATTCCGCCGAAACCGCAACCAAGCCCGCCGCGTAGGCGAAACCGATGCGACGGGTGCAGCCGGTGAAGGCTCTCCCAAACCAGGGCCACCGTGGATCGGGCTCCGCCCGTCCACTGGTGCCGTCCCCCCGGGGGGAAGGCGGCCTTCGGCCGATTCAGGGGGGTCACTCAAACCGTACACGCGGATCCACCCAAACGTAACAAAGGTCCGACACCAGCTTGGTGACCAGCCCGATCAAGGTAAACAAAAACAGCGTACCCATCACCACCGGGTAATCGCGACGAATCACGCTCTCGTAGCTCAGCAGCCCCAGGCCATCGAGCGAAAACAGGGTTTCGATCAGCAGCGATCCGGTAAAGAACGCGCCGATAAAGGCCGCCGGAAAGCCGGTCACGATGGGGATCAGGGCGTTGCGCATCACATGTTTCCACAGCACTTGCCGTTCCGACAAGCCCTTGGCGCGGGCCGTCACTACGTACTGCTTACGGATCTCTTCCAGAAAGGCGTTTTTGGTGAGCATGGCAGTCACCGCAAAGCTGCCCAGCACCATGGCCGTGACCGGCATGGCGATGTGCCACACATAGTCGGCAATGCGCGCGCCCCAGGCCATTTGCTCCCAGTTGCTAGAGGTTAGGCCCCGCAGCGGGAACCACTGCAACTGCCCGCCAAAAATAACCAGCAGCGCCACGCCCAGCACAAAGCCGGGGATAGCGTAGCCCACCAGAATCAGCAGCGTGGTGATCAAATCGAAACGCGAACCGGCGCGAACCGCCTTGGCCACGCCGAGTGGCACCGCCACCAAATAACTGATGAAAAAAGTCCAGAGCCCCAGGCTCATCGACACCGGCAGCTTTTCCCAGATCAGTTGCGACACGGCGCGGTTCTGGAAAAAACTGGTACCCAGATCAAAGCGGGCAAACTGGGTCAGCATCTGCCAGAAGCGCTCGGGTGCCGGTTTGTCAAAGCCGTACAGCGCCTTGGCCTGCTCAATGCGTTTGGGGTCCACGCCCTGCGAGCCCCGGTAGCTCAGGCCGCCCTCGGCGCTGGTGCCCTTGCCGGCCTTGGCCTCGGCCAGGTACTGCTCCACCGGACCACCCGGTACAAACTGCACGACCACAAAGGTCAACAGCAACACGCCCAGCAAGGTGGGCAACATGAGTAAAAGGCGTTTTGCAATATAGGCTGCCATCAGCGGGCCCACCAGGTTTCAATGGCCCAGGTTTCCCCGGGTGAGTAGGCCGGCATGCTTTCCGGGCGCGCCAGGCGCCAGGTGTTGTAGGCCATGCGATGGGTCGATGCCGACCACTGTGGAATCAGGATATGGCTGTGGGCAATCACCCTGTCCAGCGCCCGGCAGGCGGGCAACAACTCGGCCTTGGAACGGGCGCTGACCATGGCCGTTACCAGCGCGTCCACCGCCGGGCTCTTGATGCCGGTGTGGTTGCCGGAGTCTTCCTGGTCTGCCGCCTTGCTGCCAAACAGATCGGCAAACTCCTGCCCCGGGTTATTGGTGCCGCCGTAAGCCAGCGAGGTGATATCGAATTCAAACTTCTGCAGGCGCTGCTGGTAGAGCGAGAAGTCCACCGGCCGGAAGTTGAGCTTGACGCCAATCTTCTCCAGGTTGCGCGACCACGGTGCCACGACGCGCGCACTGCCCTCGTTGCTGTCCAGAAACTCCAGCACCAGCGGTTGATTGGCCGCATTGCGCAGGGCTCCGTCGCGGTATTCCCAGCCGGCGTCTTTCAGCAGCTTTTGCGCGCGGCGCAGGTTCTCGCGCAGGCTGCTGTCGCCGTCGGTGCGTGGTGGCTGGGCCATCGGGCCAAGGGCAGCGTCTGGCAGCTTGCTGCGCCAAGGCTCCAACAGCGCCAACTCTGGGGCGGTGGGCAGGTCACGTGCCTGGCAGTCGGTGTTGCCAAACAGGCCTTGCACGCGCTGGTAAGCACCGTAAAACATCTGGCGGCTCATCCATTCAAAGTCCATCGCCAGGCCCAGCGCCTCGCGCACCCGCACGTCTTTGAGCAAGTCGCGCCGGGTGTTGAGCACATAGCTTTGAAATCCCGTGGGCAGGCTGTGGCGGAACTCCGTTTTGGCCAGTTCCCCGGTGTCAAAGCGGCGCCCGGTCACGCGCCGCGCCCAGTCGCCGGCGGAAAAAAAGCGCATCAAATCAAACTCGCCGGCCTTGAGGGCCTCCAGCCGCGCGGTATTGTCCTTGTAAATCTTGACGGTGATGCGGTCGAAGTTGGCCGTTCCCTTGCGCACGTTCAAGTCACGCGCCCAGTAGTTGGGGTCGCGCACATAGGTCACGTCCCGCCCAAACACCACCGGACCGATCTTGTAGGGGCCGCTGCCAATCGGAATATCCATCACCACCTTGTCAAACGGCTTGGCTACACCGTTTTCCTCACCCCAGCGATGGCTGAACACCGGCAAACCGCCCACGGTGAGCGGCAACTCGCGGTTGGGCTTTTTGAAACGGTAGCGCAACGTACGCTCATCCAGCACATCGACCCCGGCCACATCTTCCAGCGCGCTGCGGTAGCTAGGCGAAACCAGCGGGCCATTCAGCGTGTCAAAACTGTGCTTCACATCGCGCGCCAGCACCGGGTCGCCATTGTGGAACCGGGCTTGCGGCCGGATTCGGAAGGTGGCGCTCAGCCGGTCGGGCGCCACCGCAACGTCTTCTGCCAGCAAGCCATAGCCCGCAGCCGTTTCGTCCATGGAGCCTGTCAAAAGACTGTCAAACATCAGGCTGCTCAGGTAGGCTGGTGCCGATCCTTTGATGGTGAAGGGGTTGTACTTGTCGAAGGTCGAGGTGCGCTGGTTGCTCACCAGCCGCAAATCGCCGCCCTTGAGTGCCTGCGGGTTGACATAGGCAAAGTGGTCAAAGCCCGGCGCGTATTTCATGTCGTCCCACAGCGCGTAACCATGCGCGGCCCACCCCGTAACCGTATGGAAACCTAACAGCAAGTACACCAGAAGACGCATGCGACAATTCTGCACCAGACAGTGCATTTTCTTGAGGGCGTATGGGCTTTTTAGCGGGCAAAAAGTTATTGATTACCGGAGTGCTTTCCAACCGCTCCATTGCCTATGGCATTGCCCGTGCCTGCCACCAGCAAGGTGCCGAACTGGCCTTTAGCTACGTGGGCGAACGCTTCAAGGACCGTATCACCGAGTTCGCCGCCGAATTTGGCTCGTCGCTCACCTTTGAGTGCGACGTCAGTAACGACGCGCAGATTGAGGCGTTGTTCAAAGACCTTTCCGCCTCCTGGCCAACGTTTGACGGTTTTGTGCATAGCATCGGCTTTGCGCCGCGCGAGGCCATTGCCGGTAACTTTCTGGACGGTCTAAGCCGCGAAAACTTCCGCATTGCCCACGACATCAGCGCTTACAGTTTCCCTGCCATGGCCAAGGCCGCCCTGCCCTACCTGCGCGACAAGGCAGCATTGCTGACCTTGTCGTACCTGGGTGCCGAGCGCATCGTGCCGCACTACAACACCATGGGCCTTGCCAAGGCGTCGCTCGAAGCATCGGTCCGCTACCTGGCCGAGGCCGTCGGCGATTTGCCGGATGGCCGCTCGGTTCGCGTCAATGGAATCAGTGCTGGTCCCATCAAGACGCTGGCCGCCAGTGGCGTCAAGGATTTCGGCAAGCTGATGAACCACGTGGCCTCGGCCGCTCCTTTGCGCCGCAATGTGACGATTGAAGAGGTTGGCAACGTGGCCGCCTTTTTGTTGAGCGACCTTGCCAGCGGCGTGACCGCCGAAGTGACCTATGTGGACGGCGGCCACAGCAAGACCATGGGTGCCGTAGCCGACGAATAAGGGCCCCATCGGCCGGCTGCCAGCGCCGCAAGCAAAACCCAGCCTTTGAAAAGTAATAATGTGCATATGAATACACCTATCCCTTTGCATCAGCTTCCCCAGAAAAACATCTTCCGACCGGGCGACGTGTTTGTGTTGTTTGGTGAACTATTCGGCCGTGGTTATGCCAATGGCCTGGTCAACGAGGCGCGTAAGGCCGGCATGACCATCGTCGGCATTACGGTAGGACGTCGCGACGCAAACAACGCGCTGCGCCCCCTGAACGACGAAGAACTGGCAGCCGCAGAACAAGGCCTGGGCGGCAAGATCATCAACATTCCGTTGATGGCCGGTTTTGACCAGGACGCCCCCGCCGGTGAGCCTACGCCGACCGACCTACTTGGCGCTCTGACCCTGAAAAGCTGGACCGAAGACAAGCTCGACTGGGCGCATATTGAAAAATGCCGCGAAATCGGCGTGAAGCGATTCAAGGATTCATTGGCTGAAGTCATGGCCACGCTGAACGGCCTGGTGCCGGACGGCAGCAATGTGTTTTTTGCCCACACCATGGCCGGCGGCATTCCCAAGGCCAAGGTCTTCCTGGCCATTGCCAACCGGGTTTACAAGGGCCGCGGCGAGCGCTTTATGTCATCGCAGGTGCTGCTGAATAGCGACCTGGGCAAGCTGATCCTGAAAAACTTTGATGAGGTATCGGCCAACACCTTTGCCCACCTGATTGAAGGCAGCGCCGCGATTCGTGCCCGCGTAGAGGCCGCGGGCGGCCAGGTGCGCTACTCGGCATACGGCTACCACGGTACCGAAATCCTGATTGACGGCGCTTATGTGTGGCAAACCTACACCAACTACACCCAGGGCATGGCCAAGATGCGCCTGGAGCGCCACGCGCAAGACGCCTGGGCCCAAGGCATCAAGGCCACGGTGTACAACTGCCCCGAAATCCGGACCAACTCCTCCGACATTTTTGCTGGCGTTGAACTGCCGCTGATTCCGCTCTTGAACGCGTTGCGCCATGAAAACGGCGGCGCCTGGGCCGAAAGGCAGTGGAAGGCCTGTGAGGCCCTGCTGGCCGAGGGCTTGACTCTGGACGGTGTGTTGCAAAAAGTGCTGGACTTCCAGCGCAACGAAGTCATGCTGCCCTTCCGTAACTTTGTGGCCTGGCCCATGCCCAACAGCGCACCGCAGGCCGACCTGACCATCGGCACCTCCGATGAAGTTCAAAAGATGCACCAGGACAACAAGGCGCTTATCACCGACCACCTGAGCGCGCTGGTGATTGAAGCCACGGGTCCGCTTATGTTCCACGAATCGTCGGAGCCGACAGGCCCGGTACTTTGGCTGAACCATGACATCATCGCCAAGCAACTAAACCAGTTGCACGCAGCATAAGAAAAGGGGCCTCAAGGGGCCCCTTCTTCATAGGGCCTACCGGGCCTACTCGCGCACGCAGTCGGCAAAGTAATGCACCTTGCCGTCGGCGTCCATCTCTTCCACCAGGCCGTGCACATCGGTCTCAAAGCCGGGGCAACGGGTGTTGAACTCACGGGCGAACTTGA
Organism: uncultured Rhodoferax sp.; assembly: GCA_936943465.1. GTDB lineage: Bacteria > Pseudomonadota > Gammaproteobacteria > Burkholderiales > Burkholderiaceae_C > Allorhodoferax. The sequence goes on along the minus strand of CAKZJN010000125.1, from coordinate 208 downwards.
GATAGTCCACGATCTTCTTGTTGAAGACTTCACCGGGAATTAGCAGCGGAATGCCGGGCGGGTACGGTGTTACCAGGCCGACCGTGATGCGGCCTTCGAGCTTGTCGATCTCTACCCGCTCGGTCTTGCGTAGCGCAATGTGGGCGTAGGCGTCGCTGGGCTTCATGGCCGGGGTCAGGTCGCTCAGGTACACGTCGGTGGTCAGGCG
>CAKZJN010000124.1 GCA_936943465.1 uncultured Rhodoferax sp. | reverse complement strand
GGTGCCGCCACAGGTAGCGGGCGCGAGTGGTTTGCAGAGCGGGTGCGCGAGCAGGGTGGCGTGGTCGAGTTTGTGGTGGCTTACAAGCGCAGCGCGCCGGTGCTCGGCATCAATGCCCTGGCCTTGGCCCGTGTGGCCGCTGCGGATGGCTCGATCTGGCTGTTCAGCAGTTCGGAGGCGGTCCTCAATTTACAGTCGGCGGTTCCCGGACAGCGTTGGGGCCAGGCCCGTGCTGTGGCCAGCCACCCGCGCATCGCTCAGGCCGCACGGGATGCAGGCTTTGGACAGGTCCTTGAATCGCGGCCTGCACTACCTGAACTGATTGCGTCGATAGAATCCTTTGTATGAGTACCGAACCGGAATCCACTGAAAAAACCGACACGGCGCAGGCTGCGGCACCCACGCCGACGCCCCTGACGCTTGGGGCTTCGCGTTGGGTCCTGGTGGTTGCGGTGCTGGCGATTGCCGGACTGGCCAGCAGTTTCATGCTTTGGCAAAAGCTCAACGGCGTACAGCAGCAGTTGGCCCGTCAAAGCGCGGATGCCGGAACCCAGGCTTCCGAGGCGCGGGCTACTGCCAAGCAGGCACAGGAGTTGGCGTTTGAGACTGCCGCCAAGCTGGCCGTGACCGAGGCCAAGCTGGCCGAAGTCTCCCTGCAGCGCTCGCAGCTTGAAGAATTGATGCAGAGCCTGTCCCGCTCCCGTGACGAGAATTTGGTGGTCGATATTGAATCGGCGGTGCGCCTGGCGCAGCAGCAAACCCAGTTGACCGGCAGCGTGGAGCCTTTGATGGCAGCCCTCAAAAGTGCCGATCAGCGGGTGAGCCGGGCGGCGCAACCCCGATTGACCCCGTTGCAGCGCGCCATTGCCCGCGACCTGGCCCGACTGAAAGCGACGGCCCTGGCCGACACCCCGTCTTTGCTGGTGAAGCTAGACGAGCTGGTGACCTTGGCTGACGACCTGCCGCTGGGCAACGCGGTCGGCACAGCGTCTACGGGCAGCCACAGTGCCGCGGCCAAGCTGCCTGAAAGCTCCAAGCGCAAGCCTGAAGAAGACCTGATGTCCTGGTGGTGGCGTTTGACCAAGGTGGTGGAGGAAGAGTTCCGTAACCTGGTGCGCGTTAGTCGCATCGAAGACCCCGATGCCGCCTTGCTCACTCCGGAGCAGTCTTTCTTTGTGCGCGAAAACCTCAAACTGCGCCTGTTGAATGCCCGCCTGGGCTTGCTGTCACGGCAAGTCGATTCGGCACGGGCCGACCTCGCGACGACGGCTGCGGTGATGGCGCGGTATTTCGATGCCAGCTCGCGCAAGACCCAGACCGCCGTAGCCCTGTTGCAGCAGGTGCAGGGCCAGATGCGGGCGCTGGATATTCCGCGCATTGATGACACCCTGGCTGCGCTGTCCACCGCAGCCGCGGGACGTTAGCCATGCGGATCACCTTGTGGCTGATGGGCTTGTTTGCCGTGGCAGTTGCGGTGGCCCTGTTCGCCGGTAACGATCCCGGAACGGTCACCCTGTTCTGGCCGCCGCACCGGGTGGACGTTTCGCTCAACTTGTTCTTGCTGGTCATTGCCGTGGTGTTTGTGACGCTGCATCTGGCGCTGCGCACCCTGTCGGCATTTTTCGGTATTCCGCAGCAGGCGCGGCGCTGGCGATTGCAGCAGCGTGAGCGCGCCATTCAGTCGGCCCTGCTGGACGCGTTGTCGCACTTGATCGGGGGGCGCTTTATCCGGGCACGCAAGGCCGCCGAACTGGTGGTGTCGCTTGAAGAGTCGGTTGCAGCCAGCGGCGAGGCGCTGGGTTATGCCGATCGCCTGCGAACCCTTGCGCATGTGTTGGCGGCGGAAAGCGCGCATGCGTTGCAGGACCGCGCGCTGCGGGAAAAACACTTGCGACAGGCGCTGGACCATGCGATGGCGCGCGATGCCCAGGACATGCGCGACGGCGTTCAACTGCGTGCCGCGCGCTGGGCGCTGGACGACCGCGACGCTGCCAAATCCATGGAATGGCTGGATTTGATGCCCCAGGGCGCGGCGCGTCGGACGATTGCTTTGCGCTTGCGCTTCAAGGCGGCGCGCATGGCCGGCAAGGCGTTGCAGGCACTGGAAATGGCACGCTTGCTGATCAAGCACCGCGCGTTTTCCGAATCGGCAGGCCGCAGCATTCAGCGCGGGCTGGCGATAGAGATGGTAAAAAATGTCCACGACCCGGTGCAACTGCAACGCGTATGGGATTCGCTGGAATACGCGGAACGCGAGATGCCCGATGTGGCCATGCAGGCAGTGCAAGGCTTGCTGGAGCAGCAGGGCGATGCGGCCGTTTCTCGCGCTTGGTTGCAACCGGTCTGGACTGCCATGCTGGAGAACCCGGAAGCTTTGAACGCCAGCCAGAAAGTGCGCCTGGTACGTCTGCTGGAAGCCGGCTTTGGTGGTCCCTCGCAAGCGCCGGACGCCCAATGGCTGGCGCGCATTGAAGCCGCGCAAATGGCCAACCCGCGCGACGCGGCCTTGCAATATTTGGCCGGCATTGTTTGCATGCGCCTGAAGCTCTGGGGCAAGGCGCAGCAATTGCTCAAGCAGTCGCTGGCGCTGTTGCAGGACCCCACCCTGAAGCGCGACGCCTGGCGCGCGCTGGCCGAAATCGCAGAGCAACGGCAGGACAGCGTGGCCGCCAACGAGGCGTACCGCCAAGCCCTGAAAGAGTCCATCGGCCAATAAAGGGCGGGCACCGCAACGGGTGTCTTTTCGGGTGACGAATGGCGGGTTCAGGGCTATTATGTGTTCATGGGAACACTCATCCAACATCTAATTAAATTGACCGACCACCGGGAGCGAGACCTCCTGGAGTTGACGATGGCCAAAGCGCTCATCGACCTTCTGCCCTTGCAGCGGGTGGTCATAGCCAGGGTACTGAGTGAGGCCGGTGTCAGCCGGTGGATGCAGATTGCGACGCTCGATGCCCGTGGTGGGGGCATGGTGGCTGACCCCCTGCGGGTCGATTTTGATTCCTTGCCTCTGGTCGACGATGACAAGAACCGCTTGCAATGCGTACGCAGTCATCAGCGATTTGAGGCGGCATTGGCCGGCGACGCCGGACCACGCATTACCTACATCCCGATGTTTGAGGGAAACCGCAGCGATGAAGAGGGTGTGGTCGAAATCCATTCGCCCAAGGCATTGGAGGACAGCGAACTGCAGACCATTGAGCTGGTGCTGCATGTATTCCGCAACATGTACCACCTGCTGGCCTATAGCGACCGGGATGGTCTGACCGGCCTGTTAAACCGCAAGTCGCTGGATGACACCTTTTACAGTGCCGTGCTGGAAGAGCTCGATGAAGGCGCAGGGCCGGATTCGGTGATCATGGAAGCAAAAGTCCAGCCGGGTCAGGAGCGCCGCCACCGGGTACCACCCAACTATTGGCTGGGAACGGTCAGCGTGGACCATTTTGGCGCGATTGGCGAAAAGAGCGGTCATCTGATCGCCGAAGAAGTGTTGCTCCTGGTAGCGCGGATTTTGAACAACACCTTCCGTACCTATGACCGGATTTACCGGCTGGGCGGCGAGCAGTTTGCGGTGTTGATGCATTGCCCCGAAGAGGCTTTGGTGCTGGCCGCTTTCGAACGTTTCCGGGCCAATATGGAGAAGTTCAACTTTCCACAGGTCGGACATTTGTCGGCCTGCGGTGGCTTTACCCGCATCACGGCAGATGACTCGCCCAGCACCGCGCTGGAGCGCGCTGAACGTGCCGTGGACTTTGGCCAGCAAAGCGGTGGTAACAGGGTGTTCAGCTTTGCCGAATTGGTGCGCAAGGGTGTGCTGGGTGGCGACACGAATTTCGGAGACGTGTCCCTCTTTTAGGGCAAGCGCCTCTTGGAAGGGCCGGCAGGTTTGTAGCGCGGCCGGGCGAAAAAAAGGGGCACCGTGGTGCCCCTTTTTGCGGACGCTGCCCCGTGATCAGGCGGGGGTGCTTTCTTCAAACGGCAGGGTCATGTTGCGCAGGTCGCGTTTGGTTTCCACCAAGATCAGCGGACCGCTATCGAGCACCACAGGGGCCGGGCGCTCGCGGGGAACATGCACCGGTTGGGGTTCTGCCGCAATGGCCGCCTGCACCTGCGCCACGCGCTCGGGATCGGAGTTGACCCATTGCAAACCGGAGCCCAATGCCACCTGAATCAGGTCGTCTTTGGGCAAGGTGTAGCCATGAACCTTGGGCATAGCCGACGCTGCATCGGCGCTGGCGCTTGCCACGGGTGCTGCCACGGCGGGTGCGCTAGGAGCGGGCGCCGCCGCAACGATCGGCGCGGGTGCTGACTCGACAGCCACCGACGGTGCGGCCGCAGCCGGCTCGCCCAAGTGCACCACCACGGGCGCTTCGGTAGAGGCTTCCGGTGCAGCGAACAGCGGCTCGGTGCCTTGTTCTGCGGCATCGCGACGCGGTGCGCGTTCACCACGGGGACCGCGGTCACGGCCATAACGGTCACGCGAACGCTTTTCACGCGGCTCGCCATTTCCATTGCGCGCTTCACCCGCTTCACCAGTCGAAGTGGCTGCGGTTTGAGCTTCCTCCGAAGGAGCAGCCAAGCTTGCGTCACCCGCCTCAGCGTTAGAGGCTTGCCCCTCGGTGCGCGGGCCCCGGTCATTGCCGCGACCACGTCCACGGCCACGGCTGCCCCGGCCTTCACGGCCTTCGGATCGGCCACCTTCAGTGCCTTCGGCTGCTGTCTCAACGCGGTTTTCTTCGCTGGCGACCGCACGGTTGTCACCTTCGGCGTTTTCAGTGCGCTCGGGGCGGTTCTGGCGATTTCCACGTTCAGTACGGTCACCACGCTCGCCGCGTTCAGCGCGGGGTGCGCGCTCGGGGCGCGCCTCGCGCGGTGCGCCTTCCTGGGCCGCATTGCC
>CAKZJN010000123.1 GCA_936943465.1 uncultured Rhodoferax sp. | reverse complement strand
ATGCCGTTCAGCCACACTTCCCATCCGAGGCCCCAGGCACCCAGCGTGGGGTTTTCCCAGTCGTCTTCCACAAAGCGAATGTCGTTCTTTTTCAGATCGAAGCCCAGCGCCTCCAAGGAGCCGAGATACAACTCCAGAATGTTGGCCGGCGCCGGCTTGAGCACCACCTGGTATTGGTAATAGTGCTGCAGACGGTTGGGGTTCTCGCCATAGCGGCCGTCTTTGGGGCGACGGCTTGGCTGCACATAGGCTGCCTTCCAGGGCTCGGGCCCGATGGCGCGCAAAAAGGTGGCCGTGTGGGAGGTGCCGGCACCGACTTCCATGTCGTACGGCTGCAGCAATGCGCAACCCTGGCGGTCCCAGTAATCCTGCAGTCTAAGAATGATTTGCTGAAAGGTAAGCATAGGTGGGGGGCGTGCGCCCGCGACTCGCATGTAAACCCCCGATTCTACGGGGCGCCCACAGCGGTTTTGCACCCGCCAAGGGGCTAAACCGACTGCTTGCGGCGCGCAGCCAGGACGATGCCGGCCATCACCAACGCGACTAGCATCCACAGAGGCCACAAAGCAAATCGTGATGCCCACCAAGCATAGGGCGTGATACCGGTTCGCCCCTCCACCGTACCTTCGAGTACACCGGCCGTAAATCGCGGCAGCGACGCCACCACATTTCCTTGGTGGTCCAATATGGCGGTAGTTCCTGTGTTGGTAGCCCGGAGGTAGGGGCGCTGAAACTCCAGCGCCCGCATGCGAGAGATTTGCAAGTGCTGATCTATTGCCACGGTATCGCCAAACCATCCCAGGTTGCTCACGTTGGCGAACACCGTGGGTGCAGATTGCGGATCAATGAATCGTGCGGCCAACTCCTCTCCGAAAAGGTCTTCGTAACAAATGTTCGGTGCGATCCGCTGTCCCCGCCATGCGAACGACGGCTGCCCTACGGCCCCACGGTTAAAGTCTCCCAGGGGAATGTTCATCATTCTTGTGAACCACTTGAACAATGGTGGAATGAATTCCCCAAACGGCACCAGATGGTGCTTGTCGTACCGCCAATATTCCGTGGCGCCTGGCACGAGGGCGATGACCGAGTTGCTGTAACCCTTGTCGTAATCGCCCAAGGGGATGCCGGTCATCAGCGCACCCTGTCCACCAGCTTGCATCGCTGCAAGATAGCCCTTCGGGAGTTCATGCGGCAACAATGGAATGGCAGTCTCTGGCGCGAGGACCAAGTCGCTATTTTGGCTTTGTAAATGTTCGGCATACCAACGCAAGGCTTGCGGCACCCCGGTGCCGCTGTCGAACTTCTCATCTTGCGGAATGTTGCCCTGAAGCAAGGTGGCCGATAGGTTGCCGTTCGCTTCCGTAAAGGAGAACGAAGGAAGAAGCCCGCCCCCCACTACCAGTACAAGCAAGGTGATCCGCTGCGCTCTACCGGCAGTCACGATCTCGGCCAGGCTAGCTGCGCACCATGCCGCCAATGCGGCAACACCATAGGCGCCAACCCATGGCACCCAAGCGACGAGCGGTCCCGCGGTATGGGCATATCCGATGGCGCCCCAGCCAAAACCAGTCAGCCAAGTCCCCCGCGCCAACTCGGCAGCCATCCACAGCGCACCAAAAGCGATCGCGCGCTGCCCAGGGCCGGTCGATGGCAACCCTTTCCAAGCTCCACACGCGATTGCGTAACACAGCGCCAGCGAGACCGCCAGAGCGACGACCGCACCGGCAGAAAGCGCTGCAGGCAATCCACCAAATTGATGCATGGCGACATACAGCCACCAGAAGGTGGCAATCAGCCATCCAGAGGCAAATAGGAGTGCCGAGCGTGTGGCCTCTGCAACAGAGGAAGTTCGCAGTAGGGCACGGTACAAAACGACGTGTGCCGAAACCTGCAGCCACCAGACGGGCTGTCCTTGGGTGGGCCCCCAGATGAAGGGCCAGCAGATGGCCACCGCTTCGATTGCGCCTACGGTAATTAGCAGCAGACTGGCCCGCCAGTACCTCATCTACGTGGGAATGCTGTTTGCGATGACATGCCGTTCAACGCGTCAAGGCTTGGTGGGCGACACTTTGAACCACTTCACAGCACCACCTTTGGTGTGCAACACAGCAAAGTCCAGCCCACCGATGGTGTGACGCTCGCCGCGCTTGGGCACATGGCCCATTTCATGGGCAATGAGGCCGCCAATGGTTTCAAAGTCTTCCTCTTCGTCTGAAGCGGTCAATGCAACCTCGAATGCATCGTTTACACGAGCAATCGGAGTGTCTCCACTCACGCGATAGCTCCTATCTGGCAGACCAAAGATGTCACCCTCGTCCTCGGGCATATCGAATTCATCTTCGATTTCCCCGACGATCTGTTCGAGCACATCTTCAATGGTGATAAGACCGGCAACACGCCCGAATTCGTCGATCACGATTGCAAGATGGTTTCTATTGCCGCGAAAGTCGCGCAACAAGTCGTTAAGTCCCTTGGACTCCGGCACAAACACAGCCGGACGAATCAGGGCGCGGATATTGAGCTCAGGCGCCCGCTGCAACTTGAGCAGATCCTTCGCCATCAGTATGCCGATGATATTTTCACGCTCGCCGTCAAACACTGGAAAACGCGAATGCCCTGTGTCAATGACTTGGTGCAACATCGTGTCGGAGTCCGCGCTAATGTCGAGGAAGTCCATCCGCGTTGCCGGCACCATCACATCACCAGCCGTCATATCCGCCATGCGGATAACGCCCTCGAGCATCAAGCGAGACTCTGCACCAATGATGTTGTTATCCTGCGCCTCCGCCAATGTTTCAATCAATTCATCGGTGGAATCTGGGCCTGGATGAATGAATTCCGCAAGCTTCTGCAGGAAGCTGCGTTTGTCTTCCCGTTCTAACGCGCGATTGGAATGAGGTTCTGACACGACTGGAAATGGCCATATAGCCGTTGTTAGCGAGTGTCTAGGATAGCGGATTTATTTTGCTGCTTCTGGCTGCACTTTATGCGTCACTCAAATCGCTGCGCTACGGATTGGAGTGCGTAGTCAATTCTTCGGGTGCATTGTTTACTACACTGCTTTGCAAATGGACTCAGCCACCCGAATCAGAGCCGCCATCGCTGAAGTATTTGAGTTGCGTAATGCTGCGCACGCGAACCCCGCTTTAGGCGTGGCGCTCACCAAAGTTAAGGAGCTACAGGCCCTTCGTTTTCAGGGTAGCTACTCCGCACTTCTGAATAGCCCCGATTTTGCCGAGCCTAGCCGCTTCTTTTTGGAAGAACTCTATGGCATTCAGGACTTTTCCGAACGGGATGCCCAGTTTTCGCGCATTGCCAAATCGCTTTCCGCCATCTTCCCTGCATCCGTGGTCAGTACTGCGATAGATATTGCAGAACTCCATGCGTTAACCGAGCAACTGGATGTTGCAGTAGCTACCCATTGGCTGCAACTTGAAAGTACGGAGTTGACGATGACGTCTTCTGGATATGTCAGCGCATGGCGTCAAGTCGGACAACGTGAGGCGCGTCAGAAGCAACTCGCGATGGTTCTGTCGCTTGGAAGCCAACTTGCGCGGTTAACACGAAGGCCTGGACTGGCCACCCTGTTGAAAATGATGCGTCACCCGGCCGCAAGTGCCGGACTAAGTTCACTCCAACAGTTTTTGGAAAAGGGATTCTCAACCTTTGGCAAGATGGCCCGCAAAGACAACAAGGCTGCCGAATTCCTTGGCCTGATTCAGACCAAGGAAATGGAATGGATTGCAAGCATGTATGACGAATCTTTGTCGAAACAGACCCGCTCGCTAAACGGTCTCTTAAGAACAAACTGACCAAAAAAAA
>CAKZJN010000122.1 GCA_936943465.1 uncultured Rhodoferax sp. | reverse complement strand
CAGGACCCCAGCACGGTCATGACCACAATGTCTTCATTGGATACAAAGTATTCGCCGGGCAGGACCTTAACCGCGTCATATTGAAAATGGTGGTCGGCATAAAAGAACGACGCCTCCCCCGGCTTACGCGGCATGGCCTTGAGTTGGTCGATCCGCGAAACACGCCCGCTGGGTAGCGTTTTGGTGGGCGGCAAGGCTGCGCCCCCTCGAGCCGGTGGCGCGCTTGAACCAGACATAAAGGCGCTCATAGAAATCTCGCCTTTTGATGCTGACGCCATCGCGAAGTATCACCGGCGCTCATAGGCTGTCTTTCCCTTCAAAACAAATAGGTCACGGGAGTCGCTGAAGTTTTCTGCATGGCCGACAAACAAAATGCCGCCCGGTTTCATGACCCGATGAATGCGCTCCAACACCTTCCGCTGCGTTTCGGCATTGAAATAGATCATCACGTTGCGGCAAAAAACCACATCAAACGGCTCCCGAAACGGCCAGTCGTCCTTGATCAGGTTGACGATGAGAAATTCAATGTAATGGCGCAACTCCGGCTTAACACGCACCATGCCGGAGTTAGCTCCTTTGCCACGCATAAAGAATGCTTGCATCTGGGCAGGAGTGATGCCCTTGAGCGATTCCGCCTTGTAAACCCCGTTGGACGCCGTGGCCAGGACCTTGGAGTCAATGTCACTCGCCATGAGGGAAAAATTCGGCCGGGCTCCCAATGCTTCCAGCGCCGTCATCACAATGGAGTAGGGCTCCTCGCCGGTAGAAGCAGCACTGCACCAAACCTTCCAGGGATGGGAGGCCGGTTTGGATTTCAGGTGCTCAGAAAAAATCTGAAAGTGGTGCTGCTCGCGAAAAAAAGAGGTCAGGTTGGTGGTGAGCGCATTCACGAACTCTTGCCATTCGGGGCCATCCGATGACTCCAGCCAGGTCAGGTAATCCTTAAAGCTGTTGTGCCCGGTATCACGCAAGCGCCGTGACAAACGGCTGTAAACCATCGCATGTTTGCCATCGTGCAAGCTGATACCGGCATGGCGGTAAATCAGGCTTTGTACCCGGTCGAAGTCGGCACTGGTCCAGGCGAACTCCCGGCCTTGCATCCCGGTATCGCCCAACGAATCTTCGGCTCCTCGCGCATTCATTGGTGATCAATCATTATTATTGGTTGTGATGGAGCCCCGCCCCTGCAGAGCGGCTTACTCGTCGGAGCTGACCAAACCCATGTCCGATGCCGACATCAGCCGCTCGATATCCAGCAGAATCAGCATGCGATCACCCAAGGAGCCCAGCCCCATCACCGCACTGCTGTCAATGACGCTCTCGATCTCGGGTGCCGCCTTGAGTGACTCCGGAGGCAGTTCCATCACATCACTGACCGAATCCACGACGATGCCCACGATGCGGCTGCGCAAATTCAGAATGATGACCACGGTAAAGGTGTTGTATTCAGCCTTCTCGCAATTGAACTTGAGGCGCATGTCCACAATCGGAACGATTGTTCCGCGCAAATTCACCACGCCTTTGATAAAGCTGGGTGCGTTGGCCACGCGCGTGGGCGACTCGTAACCACGAATCTCCTGCACCTTGAGAATGTCGATACCGTACTCTTCCTGATCCAGGCGGAAAGTCAGGTACTCGCGGGCACCGGTAGAGGTCAGTTCATCCATTTTTTCCATCATTCCCATTGCGTTCTCCTAGTGCCTGGAACGGCGCACCAGCGCGGCCGTGTCCAGAATCAGTGCAACCTTGCCATCACCCAGAATCGTCGCGCCCGACACATTGGGCACCTTGCGGTAGTTGGACTCCAGGTTCTTCACCACCACCTGCTGCTGGCCCAGCAGTTCGTCCACCAGCAACACGACCCGGCTGCCATCGGCTTCCACCACGACCATGATGTCGCTGTTCTTGTCGAAGTCGAAGCGCGGTACCTGGAATACTTTTTCCAGCTCAATGACGGGCATGTATTCGTCGCGCACCTTGACCAATTGCGAGCCTTGCCCCACCGTGCTGACCGCATCGGCCTTGACTTGGAACGATTCGACCACGGAGGAAAGCGGCAGGATGTAAACCTCTTCGCCAACCCCCACCGACATGCCATCCATGATGGCCAGTGTCAGCGGCAGGCGCACTGCAACCCGCATGCCAAAGCCCTCGGCAGAATCAATTTCCACGGTTCCATTCAAGGCAGCAATGTTTCGCTTCACCACGTCCATGCCCACACCTCGGCCGGACACATCGGTCACCACTTCGGCGGTGGAGAAGCCCGGCGCAAAAATCAGACCCCACACATCGGCGTCCGACATCTGGTCTGATACGTCCAGCCCCCGCTCGCGGGCTTTCTTGAGGATCTTTTCCCGCGATAGGCCCTTGCCGTCATCACGCACTTCAATCACGATGGAGCCACCCTGGTGCGAAGCGGACAGCGTAATCGTGCCGGTTTCGGGCTTGCCAGCGGCCAAGCGCTCCGCAGGCGATTCGATCCCGTGGTCGCAACTATTGCGAACCAAGTGCGTCAGTGGATCGGTAATCTTTTCGACCAGCCCCTTATCCAGCTCGGTTGCTTCACCCTGGGTGACAAAGTCCACCTTCTTGCCCAACTTGCCCGCCAGATCGCGCAGCATGCGTGGGAAGCGGCTGAACACAATCGACATCGGGATCATGCGAATCGACATCACCGATTCCTGCAAGTCGCGGGTGTTGCGGTCCAAATCGGCCAGCCCCGTCAGGAGCTGCTGGTACACCGCAGGATCCAGCGCACGGCTGTTCTGGGCCAGCATGGCCTGCGTAATCACCAACTCGCCAACCAGATTGATCAGTTGGTCTACCTTGCTGATGGCCACCCGGATCGTTGCCGCTTCGGGCTGCGCAGCCGGTGCGCCGGCCGCTTTGGGCGCAGCTTTGGCTTTTGCCTCGGTTACAACCGCTTCGGGTGCGGCAGACTCCAGGGCCGCGCCAGGTGCTCCCGGCGCACCGTCAAAGAAGCCAAAGCCAGCGACTGGCTCAGGAGCAGGCGCCGCTGGCGCGGCCGCTCCCGGTGCGCCCGGCGCTCCGTCAAAAAAGCCGTGACTGGCATCGGAGGCAGCCGGTGCAGGCGCAGGTGCCGCAGCGGCCACGGGCTTGATATCGATTTGCTCACGTGCCACATGGAACGTGAAGAGGTCGAGCAGGTCGTCATCGGTGGATACCGTTTCCACCGAGAACAGGCGGAAGTCGGCCCGATCTGAATTCAAGGTTTTGATCGTTCCCAGTCCGGGAATGTCCCGGAAAAGCTCAGAAATCGCGTCGGCTTGCTCTGGATGGGTCAGGGGACCCACCTTGATTTCGAGCTGCCGCGTGCCATTCGCTGCGGGCGGGGCAGCGGCAACCACCGGAGCAGGCGGTGGCGGTGGCGCTGCTTTGACGGGTGCCGGGGCAGCCACCGGAGCATTGCCTGCTGCAAGGGACGCAATGCGCTGCACCAAGTCGGCAATCGGCGGGGCTTCGCTGGAATCACCCGACTGGTGGCGCGCCAGCAAGCTGCGCGAGGCGTCTGCAGACTCCAGCAAAACATCCACCATGGCGGAATTCGGCTGCAACTCATGGCGACGCAGGCGATCCAGCAAGGACTCCATTTTGTGGGTAAGTTCCGCCACGTCGGTAAAGCCAAAGGTTGCTGCGCCGCCCTTTACAGAGTGGGCGCAGCGGAAAATTCCATTGAGCTCCTCATCGTCGGCGGTTTCCAGATTCAGGTTCAGCAGCATGGACTCCATCTGGTCCAGGTTTTCTCCGGCTTCTTCAAAGAAGATTTGGTAGAACTGACTGAGATCGATGTCGCTGCCTGCGCCACTATCCTGGTGGGTTTCTGACATGGTGGTTTACTCCTGAATATTTTGAACTGTCGTCCCTACCAGCGCGCTAGCGAATAACTTTTTTGAGGACTTCCAACAGTTTGGCCGGGTCAAAGGGCTTGACCAGCCAACCGGTAGCTCCCGCCGCTCGGCCCGCCTGTTTCATCAAGTCGCTGGACTCGGTGGTCAGCATCAAAATCGGGGTGGTCTTGAACTGCGGATGCTCGCGCAACTTGCGCGTCAGGCCCAAACCGTCCATCCGTGGCATGTTCTGGTCCGTCAATACCAGATCGAAAGATTGGGTCTGCGCCTTTTCGTAGGCGTCCTGCCCATCTACGGCCTCAACGACCTGATAGCCCGCTCCAGTGAGCGTAAAAGAGACCATCTTCCGCATGGAAGGTGAGTCGTCGACGGCAAGAATTACAGGCATCAAATGCTCCAACTAATCAATCTTGATAAAACCGTTAAAAAAGCTCAATGGAACCAGCATCCATTTCGTCCTGCGTGACCGGATTGGGGCGCTCAGGAACTTCCTCTACGAAGGGTACAGCCTCACCATCTTCCATCCCCATCGATTCAGACGCGAGGCGATAAGCACAACCTTGCAATATTTTGGAGGTATGTGCAATCAATTGGGACGCCATATCCTGGAACTGCAACTCGGTAACCGCGGCACGCAAGGTGTTGCGCACCCCGTCTAGCTCCGTGCTTGAAATCAGGTCCGGGTTGGCCAGATTGGCGCTGGCAGCGGTAAAACGCTCCATCAGGTTTTCCATGGTGTGGGCCAGCAAACCATCCAGGCGGTTCAGGTCGTGAACAACCACCAGCAATGAGTCCTGCACTTCTGCCACCAACATCAGGGGCATTTGTACGGAGGGCGCAGACGGTGTTGTCAAAGATTCTGGCATCTTCAATGGTCCCCGAGGCCACACTGGATTAGTAGGTCATTCATATTGTGTCACCACTGCTTTTTTCTGGGTTCTAGGTTAGCAGGAAACATGGCGATTGTGGAAATTTTGACCAACCTCATGACATTTCGCAAGTAAAAGAACTTGCACCGCCGCTGATCCAAACCAGATAATCCAGCGCAATGCTCACGGCCGCTCTCGCCCCCTCACTTACCCACGCCCACCTCGCTATTCTTCACCTGGAAGATTCGGAACTGGACCACCAACTGGTGTGCCGGGCGCTGACGAAGGAAAAACTCCCGTACGCCATTACCCGCGTCGACTCGCTGGGTGATTTTGAAGCGCAAGTCCGCCAGCGTTCCTTTGACATCGTTCTGGCCGACTATCGCCTGCCCGGTTTCACCGCGCTGGACGCCTGGGCCGTGCTGGAGAGCACCCAAATCCGGTTGCCGTTTGTGCTGCTTTCCGGCGCAATCGGTGAATCAGCCGCGGTGGCCGCCATTCAACTCGGCATCAGTGACTACCTGCCCAAGAATGACTTGCCCAATCTGCCGCGGGTAATGGCCAGCGCCATGGAGTTGTTCAAGGCCAAGTCGGCCGAAGCGCGGGCCATGGCCGAGCTGGCGGCGTCCGAGCAGCGACTGGCCTTGTTTGCCCAGCACCTGCAGACCGCCATTGAAAACGAACGGGCATCGATTGCCCGAGAAATCCACGATGACATCGGCGGCTCGCTGGCCGCGGTGCGGCTGGATTTGTCCTGGATATCGAGGCATGTGGATTCGCCGGAAACCCTGGAACACGTCAAAACGGCCAACGACATGCTGCAACACGCGATCGGGGCCAGCCAGCGCATCATGATGAACCTGCGCCCAGCCATCCTGGACCAGGGCCTGTTTCCTGCCATCCAGTGGCTGGCCGAGAGTTTTCAGCGCCGTAGCGGCGTCAAGACTTCGCTGGTAACCAACAACCCGTCCCTGAATCCGGAAAAACCGATCCAGCTAACCGCCTACCGCACGGCCCAGGAGGCGCTAACCAACATCTCCAAATATGCGCAGTGCTCGCAGGTCAAGATGGATCTGTCGGATGCAGAAGGGGTTCTGACGCTGGAGATTTCTGACAATGGCATCGGTATCTCGGCCGAAGCGCTGAGCAACCCGACGGCCTTCGGCATTCGAGGCCTAAAAGAACGTGCCCGGGTGGTCAATGGCTGGCTGGACCTCAGCACCCGCCTAGGCCAGGGCACCACCCTCATATTAAATATCCCCCTGAACGGCGCCGCCGATTCCCCAGACGAGGCAGATTTCCAGTGATCAAAGTAGTTCTTTGTGATGACCACGCCATGGTGCGTCGGGGCATTCGCGACACCCTGAGCGAGGCGGTGGATATTCAGGTAACCGGCGAATCCGGTAGCTATTCGGAAGTGCGCGAAGTGCTGCGCTCGGCGGAGTGTGACGTCTTGATTCTGGATCTGAACCTGCCGGGACGCGGCGGGCTGGAGGTCCTGGCCTCCCTGAA
>CAKZJN010000121.1 GCA_936943465.1 uncultured Rhodoferax sp. | reverse complement strand
GAGGGCCAGAGCAACAACAACCAACCGGCCGGCCGGTTCCAACGGATCAAGTCCAGATACAAGGGAATACGCGCACTCACGATAAACGGGTCACTCCGGTCAATTCACAGGCATAAATGGCGTTGCGCAGCGCCGCAATGGCTTCGTAGCGGGTGAAGCTGCGACGCCAGGCCAGCACGATGCGACGGGTCGGGGGCGCCCCTCCTTGCTCGTCGGTCACGGGCAGGTACTTTACATAGGCGTCCTCAACGCGGCGCTTTTTGGCTTCAAGGGCCTCGCGCGGCACGCTCAGGCGCGGCACCAGCGTGATGCCCATGCCGGCCGCCACCATGTGTTTGATGGTTTCCAGACTGGAGCCTTCAAAGCTCTTGCGAATGCCCTCGGCATTGCTGGAAAAACGGGCGAACTCGGGGCACACCTCCAGCACATGGTCGCGAAAGCAATGGCCGTTGCCCAGCAGCAGCATGGTTTCGTTCTTGAGTTGCTCGGCGGTCACTTGCTCCAGTTGCGCCAACGGGTGGTTCATCGGCACGGCCGCAAAAAACGGCTCGTCATACAAGGGGGCCACCGCCAGTCCCGCATCGGGAAAAGGCTCGGCCAGAATGGCACAGTCGATTTCGCCGGTACGCAGCATTTCGAGCAGCTTGACGGTGAAGTTTTCCTGCAGCATCAGCGGCATTTGCGGCGAGCGTTGGATGACCTGACGCACCAGATCCGGCAGCAGGTACGGGGCAATGGTGTAAATCACGCCCAACGCCAGCGAGCCAGCCAACGGGTCTTTGCCGCGCTTGGCGATGTCCTTGATGTTGGCGGCCTGCTCCAGCACGCTTTGTGCCTGGCGCACGATTTCCTCGCCCAGCGCGGTCACGCTCACCTCGTTGGCGCTGCGTTCAAACAGCTTGACGTCGAGTTCTTCTTCCAGCTTTTTCACCGCCACCGACAGCGTGGGTTGCGAAACAAAGCAGGCCTCGGCGGCCTTGCCAAAGTGCCGCTCGCGGGCCACGGCCACGATGTACTTGAGTTCGGTCAGGGTCATGGCGCTATTGTGCAACGGGCACTGTTTTTTCTCAGGCCTTGAGGAATTCGGCCTTGGTTCCGAGCCAGCGCTGCACATGCTTTTCGGCCAGGTGCGGATGGTGGTCGAGCATCAGCGGCGCTTCCTTGCGGGCCCACTCCAGCAGGTCGCCGTCGGTGGCCAAATCGGCAAAACGCAGCATGGCGTCACCACTCTGGCGCGAACCCAGAAACTCGCCGGGGCCCCGGATCTCCAGATCGCGCCGGGCAATCTCGAAACCGTCATTGGTCTCGGCCATGGCGCGCAGGCGCTCGCGGGCATGCTCGCTCAGGCGCGGCGCATCGCCAGTGGAATACAGCAGCACGCAGGCTGAGGCCGCCGCACCACGCCCGACCCTGCCCCGCAACTGGTGCAACTGCGACAAACCAAAACGCTCGGCATGTTCCACCACCATCAGCGAGGCGTTGGGCACATCCACACCCACCTCGATCACCGTGGTGCTGACCAGCACCGCCATCTCGCCGGCCACAAAGGCGGCCATCACCGCCTTCTTTTCGTCCTGCGCCATGCGCGAGTGCAGCAAGCCGACCGTAACCGGCTTGCCCTCGGGGCAGGCGTCCTGCAGCACCGCGCTCAACTCCGCGTGGGTTTCGGTAGCGTTGGTCAGGTCGAGCGCCTCGCTCTCTTCAATCAGCGGGCACACCCAGTAAATCTGCCGGCCTTGCGCAATCTGGGCGCGAATGCGCTGAATCACCTCGTCGCGCCGTGCCTCGTTCACCACCTTGGTAATGATGGGGGTACGCCCCGGTGGCAGTTCGTCAATGGTGGACACATCGAGGTCGGCGTAGTAGCTCATGGCCAGCGTGCGCGGAATCGGCGTGGCCGTCATCATCAGCAGATGCGGCTCCATGGCGTCGTGCTGCAACTTGTTGCGCAGAGCCAGGCGCTGCGCCACGCCAAAGCGATGCTGCTCGTCGATGATGGCCAGGGCCAGGTTCTTGAACTGCACTTTGTCCTGAATCACCGCGTGGGTGCCCACCACCAGTTGCGCTTCGCCGCGCTCGATCAGGTCGAGCGCCTCGCGCCGCGACTTGGTTTTCTGGCTGCCGGTCAACCATGCGGTTTTCACGCCCAGGGGCTCCAGCCAGCCAATCAGTTTGCGGAAGTGCTGCTCGGCCAGAATCTCGGTGGGCGCCATCAGCGCGCATTGCCAGCCGGCATCGATGCAGATGGTGGCGGCCAGCGCAGCCACCACTGTTTTGCCAGCCCCCACATCGCCCTGCAGCAGGCGGTGCATCGGTTGGTGGTGCGCCATGTCTTTGGCAATTTCAAAGCCCACGCGCTGCTGGGCCTTCGTCAAGGCAAAGGGCAGCGTCTGCAGCAGGCGGGCATGCAGGGTGTCGCCGACCCGGCCCTTGAGTTCCGGTGCGCGCAAGGCCGCGCGGGCGCGGCGTGACTGCAATTGCGAGAGCTGCTGGGCCAACAATTCTTCTGCCTTCAGGCGCTGCCAGGCCGGGTGCGAGTGGTCTTGCAGTGTGTCCAGCGACACATCGGGCGTGGGATGGTGCAAGAAATGCAGCGCCTGCCGCAGGGTCCACAGCGCATGTGTGTTGAGCCGGCTCAGGTCACCCGGCGCAAAGGTGTCCGACAACTCGGCGCGCGCCAGACCCGACAACACCGCCTTGCGCAAATACGCCTGCGGCATACCCGCCACGGTCGGATACACCGGCGTCAGCGCCGTGGGCAGTTCCCCACCTGCGGGCTTGAAGCTGGGGTGCAACATGGTCCAGCCCAGAAAGCCGCCCCGGACTTCACCACGCGCCCGTAT
This sequence comes from uncultured Rhodoferax sp., assembly GCA_936943465.1. Taxonomy (GTDB): domain Bacteria; phylum Pseudomonadota; class Gammaproteobacteria; order Burkholderiales; family Burkholderiaceae_C; genus Allorhodoferax. The sequence continues at coordinate 3,415 of CAKZJN010000121.1, read as the reverse complement.
GCGGTTGCCGACTGCCAGCGCCTTTTGCTGGTTGGGATAAAAGTTGAAGAAGCGCAACGTGCACACGTCGGAGCCGTCGTCCACCTTGACCAGCAACTGGCGTCGGGGGCGGAAGCTGATTTCACACTCCAGCACCTGCGCTTCGATCTGGATGGTGTCGCCTTCGCGGGCGTCCCGCAATTGCGTGATGCGGGTCTCGTCTTCGTAGCGCAGCGGCAGGTGCAGGGCCAGATCGATATCGCGCTTGAGGCCCAGTTTTTCCAACGCCTTCTGCATGGCGCTTTTCGGCGTAGCCGGAGCCACGGGCGCCGGCTTGGCGGCGGCCTTGGGCGGCTCGATCAGCGTGATGGAAAGGGTGGACTCGGGCATGGGAGAATTCTGCCCTCTATTTACTCCTTGGTACGGGTTTGTTCAACCCTCAAGCACGATGTCCACTCCCTCGGCCGCCACTGCGCGCACCTTCACCCTGAGCGACTTTGATTTCGCTCTGCCCGATAACCTGATTGCCCAGCACCCGACTCCTGAGCGCAGCGGCTCGCGCCTGCTCGATGGGCGCAGCGCGCAGCCTGTGGACCGCGTCTTCAAGGAATTGCCAGGCCTGCTGCGCGCCGGCGATCTGCTGGTATTCAACGACACCAAGGTGCTGCACGCCCGACTGTTTGGCGAGAAGCCCACCGGCGGCAAGGTCGAGTTGCTGGTGGAGCGCGTGCTGGGCGGTAACCAGGTCGCAGCGCACATGCGTGTGAGCAAGAAGCCCGAGGTGGGAACCACGCTGAAGATGCAATGCGCGGAGGGCCAGGAAGACGGCCTTTGCGCCACCCTGCTGGGGCGCTGGCCGGAAGCCGACGGCCCCTTGTTTCGCTTTGTACTGTCCAACGACCGGGGCGATGACCCCTACACGCTGATGGAGCGCCACGGCCACGTGCCGCTACCGCCCTACATCACGCACACCGACTCCGCCGAAGACGCCCACCGTTACCAGACCGTATTTGCCAAGAACCCCGGCGCGGTCGCAGCACCTACGGCCGCGTTGCACTTTGACGAAGGCGTGCTAGCCGCGTTGGACGCGCAGGGGCTACAGCGTGCGCAGGTGACTTTGCATGTGGGGGCCGGCACCTTCCAGCCGGTCAAAACCGAAATCCTGGCCGATCACCAGATGCACAGCGAGTGGTACCAGGTGCCTGCATCGACGCAACGCGCCATTGCGGATTGCAAAGCACGGGGTGGCCGCGTGGTGGCCGTGGGAACCACTACGGTAAGAACCCTGGAAAGCTGGGCGCAAAGCGGGCAAGCCCAGGGCGACACCAGCATTTTCATCACCCCGGGGTTTCGCTTTACCCATGTGGACCTGCTGCTGACCAACTTTCACTTGCCCAAGTCGAGCCTGATGATGCTGGTCAGTGCCTTTGCCGGGTACGAGCACATCATGGCGCTGTACCGCCACGCGATTGAAAAGGAATACCGCTTTTTCAGCTATGGCGACGCCATGCTGCTGGAGCGAACTCCAAGCGCCTAAGCCGCTACCCAACAGCGCCCAAGCGCTGCACGGTCCACCAGAAGCCGGACAGCAGCGCCACAAACAGCACCAGCGCCAGCACGCGGGTCTGCAGCGTGTCCTGCGCTGGTTCTACCGGTGTGTCCAACTCTTTGTCTCCGGTCAGCATGGGCTTCACCAGATTTTGCTTTTTGACAAAACGGTAGAACAGGATGGCCCCAATGTGCAGGGCGACCAGCGCAATCAATACGATCTTGTTGTAGCGCGTGTGCAGGGAAGTAGCCAGCGAGACCCAGTCCGAACTGACCACTTGGGCCAGGGGGCCGGAGTGCATGATTTCGTCATCGCTCATCAGGCCGCTGCCTACTTGGATCAGCGCAACCGTTAGCAAGCCCAACACCGACAACGCGCCCAGCGGGTTGTGGCCGGCCTCCATCTCGGGGCTACGTTCGCCGCGCAGATACGCGAAGATGGTTCCCGGCATGCGCACAAACACCAGAAAGCGCGACCAGCGCCCGCCGATAAAGCCCCAGACCAGGCGGAACAACAACAAGCCCGCGACGACATAGCCAAAGCGGAAGTGCCAATCCAGCGCATTACCGCCGACCTGTCCGGTGATGACGAGCGCCATAACGCACAGCACCAGCAACCAGTGGAAGACCCGTGTGGGCAAGTCCCAGATTCGTACTTTTGCCATGCTTAAATTTCCTTAAATTGTTTGCCGCATCGCTGCGGTCTAAAACTGAGCCGTCGCCTGCAAGAATTTCGAATGCGTCCTACACTGTACCGGCAGTTCTATTGTCCGACTGCCCACTATGGCATCGCTATCTCATTTGAAAGGTCGTCTATGAAAAAGTATGTTTCCGCCCTCGTTGTTGCCGCCGCCACCCTCAGCGCCACGTCCGCTATGGCCCAATTTGCCAAACCCGAAGACGCGGTGAAGTATCGCCAGAGCGCCTTGTTTGTGATGCAGCAAAACGTCGGACGCATTGCCGCCATGGTGCAGGGCAAGGCCCCGTTCGATGCCAAGGTGGCAGCCGACAGCGCAGCAGTAGCGGAATACATGGCCAAACTGCCCTGGGCCGCCTTTGTGCCCGGCAGCGACAAGGCCGGCAACACCAAGGCCAAGGCCGAAGTCTGGTCCGATGCCGCCAAGTTCAACGCGGCGGCTGACAAGATGCAAGCCGAAATGGCCAAGCTCAACGCAGCAGCCAAGACCGGCAGCCTCGACGCCATCAAGCCCGCCATGGGCGCCGTGGGCGGAACCTGCAAGGGCTGCCACGACGACTTCCGCGCGCAATAAGTCGTTGCTCTCAATGGGCCCGGCTACCAGTGCCGGGCCTGTCACCGGCCTCCTGTGCTACGGCATAAGTACAGAACGCAGGCCAAACCCCCGAGCAGCAGCCCCAGAGGCACCCGCCTCATAAAATGCGGCATGCTCAAATTTGACCTTCTCAAGACCGACCCCGCCAGCCCCGATGGCAGTTACCTGGGCAGCCACGCCCGACGCGGCCAACTCACCCTGAACCACGGCGTGGTGCAAACCCCCATCTTCATGCCGGTGGGAACCTACGGCACGGTCAAGGGCGTTACCCCGCAAAGCCTGCACGACATGAAGGCCCAGATCATTCTGGGGAACACCTTCCACCTGTGGATGCGCCCCGGCCTGGACGTGGTGAAGCAATTCGGCGGTCTGCACGCCTTCGAGAAGTGGGACAAACCGATCCTCACCGACTCGGGTGGCTTTCAGGTGTGGAGCCTGGGCGAGATGCGCAAGATTACTGAGGAAGGCGTGAAGTTCGCCAGCCCTGTAAATGGCGACAAGCTGTTTCTCACCCCCGAAATCAGCATGCAGATTCAGACCATTCTGAACAGCGACATCGTCATGCAGTTTGACGAATGCACGCCCTATCTGTCGGT
>CAKZJN010000120.1 GCA_936943465.1 uncultured Rhodoferax sp. | reverse complement strand
GGGCTGCAAAAAGACTTTCCGGGCGCCACCTTCCGCTGGGTGGATATTGAAGACGAGTCCGATCTGGTTGACCCGATTGAGGTGGAAAACTTCCCCACCCTGCTGATTGCGACCGGCGGCCAGGCCCGCTTTTTCGGCACCATGACGCCGCACATCGATACGCTTAAACGCCTGATTCAGGCGCACGCCGGGGATTCGGGCGCCAGCCGCCTGCCGGCCGAAGTGCAGGCTCTGACTGAAAAACTCGACGGCTAGCTAACCAGCAGATTCTTGTAGACGCCGCAGCCCACAAACAGATCGTCCACCGCGCAGACGTAGGACATCTTGGTTTGCACCACACCCGTCGTCGGGTTGGTAATGTCGTACTCCACCCAGCCGGGTTCGTAGTTCGCTTGGCCCATGATGGTTTGCAGCAAGCCTTCACCGTCAATACCGGCAATGTCCTGCACCCGCGTACCCACCTTGGCCGCATTGCCGCCAAAGGCGCGGTAATGGCCTTGGTCATCGAGCGCAAATACATACATGTCGCGGTCGTGAAAGCCCTGTGCCGGATCGGTCACTTCGCGCAGGAAATTGTCCAGTGAAGTGCGGCGGCGGAGTTGTACTGCCCGCTCCACCAGGGCCAGCGCTTCATCAGGCGAGCCTTGCAACAACTTGAACATGGCCACCGAGTCGACCAGCGTGGTGGCGCGTAGCTTCATGTCCTCGGCCTTTTCCACCGCGTGCCCGACCATCTGGGCGTTGCGCTGGGTGATTTCGTCCAGTTGCCGGACGGCGGCGGTGATTTCGCTCAAGCCCGCGCTTTGCTCGGCGCTGGAGGTAGAGATCTGCGACATGCTGGCGGCCACCTCGCGGATGCCATCCACAATGCCGGTCACCGTAGCGCCCGCCGCACGAATTTTTTCCACGCTCGAGCCGATCTGCTGGGATGACGTGCCAATCAATTCCCGAATCTCTTTGGACGAAGCCGCCGAGCGCTGCGCCAGCGAACGCACTTCCGACGCCACGACCGCAAAACCGCGTCCCGATTCACCGGCCCGCGCCGCCTCCACCGCCGCGTTCAGCGCCAGGATGTTGGTCTGAAAGGCCAGCCCGTCAATGACGCCCACGATTTCGTCCATGCGCTTGGCTGTGGCCTGAATCGCCTCAACCGCGGCGACCGCCTCGGCCATGGAGTCCGCTCCGCCCACCGCCACATCACGCACCATGCTGGCCTGGCTGTTGGCGGTACTGGCGGTACCGGCATTGACATGCACGGTAGATGACAGGTCTTGCACGCTGGCGGAAGTTTCTTCCAGATTGGCGGCCTGCTGTTCGGTGCGATCCGACAGGTCCTGGCTGTCCTTTGCAAGGCTTTGCCCGGCATAGGCCACAAAGGCGGCGTTGCCCCGCACATTGGCGACCATGGCTGACACCGTACGCCCCAGTTGCCCCAACGCGGTGACCGCGTCGCCCAACTCATCTTTGCCGCGCGCGCGTTGGATCTGCCGCAAATCGCCTTCCACCATCCGCGCCACCATGGTCACCATCTGGTCAATGTCGCGCGTTACGCTGAAATACAGAGCCAGCAGCACGTAGATCAGCACGAGTGCATCCACCATGCACAGGGCCACCACAACCTGGAACGCGTCTTCGGGGGTCGTGCCGACAAAAAAGGACCAGAACACCACCAGAATGGGCATGGCCGACAAAAAACCGATGAGCGCAATCTTGCGGGAAAAGGACAAGGCCCTGAGAAGCGCGATACCCGGAGCGAGTACACCACCAGACTGCATTTTTCGATCCCTATTGCGGAACCATGACGTCGTACGTCTGCTCCGGTTTATCAGTACCTTTCCACCTCGGATCGGCACTATCGTCGCACTGTAACTCCGTTGCAATGCGGGTTGCAACTAGCAACAACCCTTCGCTCGCCTGCGCACAAAAAAACGGGGCCAAAGGCCCCGCTTTTCTTGCTCTCAAAGGCGCGATGCACGCGAATCAGAGCTTGGCGCTGACCCAGGCGAGCACACTGTCCAATGCCGCACCCAGTTTGGCGGGTTCGGTGCCACCGGCCATGGCCATGTCGGGCTTGCCGCCGCCCTTGCCACCGACTTGCGAGGCAACGTGATTGGCCAGTTCGCCGGCCTTGACCTTGGCCGTACTGTCGGCGGTCACGCCCGCAGCAATCTGCACCTTGTCGCCGTCCACGGCGGCCAGCACGATCACGGCGGTCTTGAGCTTGTCTTTGAGCTTGTCCATGGTGTCGCGCAGGGTCTTGGCATCGGCGCCTTCCAGACGCGCCGCCAGCACCTTCACGCCCTTCACGTCCACCGCGCCGTTTACCAACTCGTCGCCCTGGGCCGAGGCCAGCTTGCCCTTGACGGCAGCCAGTTCCTTTTCCAGTTCCTTGATCTGGCCGAGCATGGCGTCCACGCGCTGGGGCAACTCTTCAGGAGTCGCACGCAGCTTGCCCGCCAGTCCCGACAAGGTGGCTTCCATGCTCTGCACATAGTTCAGCGCCAC
>CAKZJN010000119.1 GCA_936943465.1 uncultured Rhodoferax sp. | reverse complement strand
GAAGTCAAGATCATGCACCTCGGCCCCGGCCATACCAAGGGCGATACGGTGGTCTGGGTGCCGTCTGAGAAAGTGCTGTTCTCTGGCGACTTGATGGAGGCCGATGCCGCCTGCTACACCGGCGACGCGCAACTCGAAGAATGGCCCGCCACGCTGGATGCGCTGGCCGCACTGAAGCCCGAAAAAATTGTGCCCGGCCGTGGCCCGGCGCTCGACACGCCCGAGTCGGTGGCCAGTGGTTTTGCCTACACGCGCGACTTTGTTTCCACGCTGCTCAGCTCCGCCAAGGAAGCCGTGGCCATGAAACTGAACCTCAAGCAGGCCATGGCGCATTGCCGTACCAAGATGGACCCCAAGTTCGGCCATGTCTTCATTTACGAGCATTGCCTGCCGTTCGATGTGACCCGCGCGGTGGACGAGGCCAGCGGCATCAAGCACCCGCGCATCTGGACGGCCGAGCGCGACAAGGAAATGTGGCACGGCCTGCAGGCCGCCGACTGATTCGGAAAAGGAACTGGCCATGCTCAGCACCTACCAATACCCCCGCTACGACTTTGTGCGCCCGCCCGAACTGAACGGCGCACCGCCCAAGCGCTACCCCGTGGTGGTGGTGGGCGCGGGCCCGGTGGGCCTGGCCGCCGCCATTGAGCTGGCGCAGGACGGCACGCCGGTGGTGGTGCTGGACGATGACAACACGGTGTCGGTCGGCTCGCGTGGCGTGTGCTACGCCAAGCGCACACTGGAAGTGTTGGACCGACTGGGCCTGGGCCAGCCCTGTGTGGACAAGGGCGTGAGCTGGAACGTAGGGCGCACCTTTTTCCAGGAGCAGGAGGTGTACCACTTCAACCTGCTGCCACAGGCCGACCATGCACGGCCCGGCATGATCAACTTGCAGCAGTATTACCTCGAAGAGTTCGAGATTGAGCGCGCCCGTGAGCTGCCCAACCTCGACCTGCGCTTTGGCAGCAAGGTAACGTCGGTAGAGCCGCAGGGCGATGGCGCGGTGCTGCAGGTGGAAACAGCCGAGGGCAACTACACGCTGCAAACCGACTGGCTGATCGTGGCCGATGGTGCGCGCAGCAGCATCCGCCGCATAATGAATCTGGAGATTGACGGCAAGGTGTTTCAGGACCGATTCCTGATCGCCGACGTGGTGATGAAGGCCGACTTTCCGCTGGAGCGCTGGTTCTGGTTTGACCCGCCGTTTCACCCTGGTCAGTCGGTGCTGCTGCACCGCCAGGCCGACCATGTGTACCGCATCGACTTCCAGCTTGGATGGCAGGCCGACCCCGAAGAAGAAAAGAAGCCCGAGAACGTGATTCCCCGCATCCGCGCCATGCTCGGCGACGACCGGGAGTTTGAATTGGAGTGGGTCAGTGTCTACACCTTCCAGTGCCGCCGCATGAACCACTTCACGCACGGCCGTGTGCTGTTCGTGGGCGACGCGGCGCACCAGGTTTCACCGTTTGGTGCACGCGGCGCCAACTCCGGCATTCAGGACACCGACAACCTGTGCTGGAAGCTCAAGCTGGTGATCGAAGGCAAGGCCCCGGCCAGCCTGCTCGACACATATGGACTGGAGCGCGAATGCGCGGCCGACGAAAACATTCTCAACTCCACCCGCTCCACCGACTTCATCACACCCAAGAGCAAGACATCGCTGATGTTCCGCAACGCCGTGCTCAGCCTGGCGCGTGAGCATGCCTTTGCGCGTGCGCTGGTCAACTCCGGGCGCCTCTCGGTGCCCACCATCCTCACCGATTCCCCGCTGAATACGCCTGACCTTGAAGCCTTTGCCGGCGGCATGGTTCCCGGCGCGCCGCTGGACGATGCGCCGGTGCGCGTCGATGGAAAAGACGGCTGGTTGCTGCGTCAACTCGGCGGCCGCTTTGC
>CAKZJN010000118.1 GCA_936943465.1 uncultured Rhodoferax sp. | reverse complement strand
CAAGCTGCCAATTTCAATGATCCGGCCCAAACCGTCATTTCTGGAAGCAAGGCCGCCGTGGAAAAAGCCTGCGAAGTGCTAAAGGCCAATGGCGCCAAGCGTGCCTTGCCCTTGCCGGTGTCTGCTCCGTTCCATTCGAGTCTGATGAAACCTGCTGCCGAGAAGCTGCGCGTCCGATTGGCAGAAATCGACATTGCCGAGCCCCGCATTGCCCTGATCAACAACATCGACGTCACGGTGCAGAGCCAGCCCGACCTGATTCGCGATGCCCTGTATCGCCAGGCTTTTGGGCCGGTTCGCTGGGTGGAATGCATGCAGGCTATCAAGGCGCGTGGCATTACCCATGTGGTGGAATGCGGCCCCGGCAAGGTGTTGACCGGCATGGTCAAGCGCATTGATGCGGAGATGACGGGCGTTGCCCTGTTTGATCCCGCAACATTGGAAGAAACAAAAGGAGCGTTGGCATGAGCGAAGTTCAGTGGGCAGGGCAGGTCGCCCTGGTAACCGGCGCGTCGCGCGGTATTGGCGCAGCCATTGCCCTGGAGTTGGCACGCAAGGGCCTGAAGGTCATTGGCACCGCCACCACCGACGCGGGCGCTGCCAGTATTCGCGAAGCTTTGTCGGTATTTCCTGGCTGTGACGGCCGTACCCTGAATGTCACCGATGGCGCTGCAGCAGACGCCTTGGTGGATGCCGTGGCCAAAGAATTGGGCGGACTGCATGTGCTGGTGAATAACGCGGGCATTACCCGCGACACGCTGGCCATGCGCATGAAAGATGATGACTGGGACGCCGTCCTGGACACCAACCTCAAGGGCGTTTTCCGCATGAGCCGCGCCGTCATGCGAACCATGATGAAGCAGCGCTATGGCCGCATCGTCAACATCACTTCGGTGGTGGGTGCTTCGGGCAACCCCGGTCAGGCCAACTACGCTGCGGCCAAGGCCGGTGTGGCAGGCATGACACGGGCGCTGGCCAAGGAACTGGGTTCGCGCAACATTACCGTCAATTGCGTCGCTCCCGGTTTTATTGAAACCGATATGACCGCCGGCCTGGCGGAAGAGCAGCACAAGGCCTTGCTGACCCAGATCGCCGTGGGCCATCTGGGTAAACCGTCCGACATTGCACACGCCGTTTGCTACCTGGCTTCGCCCGAAGCAGCCTACGTAACCGGTCAGGAACTGCATGTCAACGGTGGCATGTACATGTAGACTTTCACAAAGCCGATTCGTCCGTTCGGCTGCCCTGGCGGAAATCCCCTCAGTCAAGGGTAAAATCTCGGATTCTTTTACAACCCTCAGAGGGAACACATGAGCGATATCGAAGTACGCGTCAAGAAAATCATTGCCGAGCAACTCGGTGTTGAAGAGTCTCAAGTCACCAACGAAAAGGCTTTCGTGGCCGATCTGGGTGCTGATTCGCTGGACACAGTTGAGTTGGTGATGGCTTTGGAAGACGAGTTCGGCATTGAAATTCCGGACGAAGACGCCGAAAAAATCACGACCGTGCAAAACGCCATCGACTACGCCAACACGCACAAGAAGGCCTAATCGGTCTTTGTCTGCCGGCGTTGCCGCATGGGCCTGAAGCGCTGATGAAAAAGTCAGGCGGTCGGGCCCATTTCTTTTGCACCCCTCCGGGCCGCGTAGCGGCTTATTTTTGACGAACTGCAGAAACTGAATCCTATGTCCCGTCGTCGCGTTGTTGTCACTGGTTTGGGATGCGTCAGTCCCGTTGGTAATACGGTTCCTGAAGCATGGGCCAATCTGCTGGCCGGTAAGTCCGGCATCGGCATGATTTCCAAGTTTGATGCTTCGGCCTTCTCCTGCAAGATTGCGGGTGAAGTGCGCGACTTCGACTTGGAGTCGTATATGAGCTCCAAAGAGGCTCGCACCATGGATAGCTTTATCCATTACGGTATCGCGGCCGCAGACCAAGCCGTGAAAGACGCGGGACTGCCCACAGGTGATGCCTTGGGTGAAGAAGAAGCAACCCGCATTGGTTGCGTGATTGGTTCCGGTATTGGCGGTCTGCCCCTGATTGAAGCCACCGGGGTCGAATATGCCGCCCGTGGTCCACGCCGTATTTCTCCTTTCTTTGTGCCGGCTTCCATCATCAATATGACGTCTGGTCATGTGTCGATGCGCTTTGGCTTCAAGGGCCCGAACATCGCCATCGTCACGGCCTGCACTACCGGCCTGCACTGCATTGGCGAAGCCGGTCGCATGATCGAATACGGCGATGCCGACGTGATGATTGCCGGTGGTTCAGAGGCCACGGTGTCTCCGCTGGGCGTGGGCGGCTTTGCCTCCATGCGTGCGCTCAGCACCCGCAATGACGACCCCGCGACTGCTTCGCGCCCCTGGGACAAGGACCGCGACGGCTTTGTGCTGGGCGAGGGCGGTGGTGTGATGGTGCTCGAAGAGTACGAACACGCCAAGGCACGCGGCGCACGCATTTATGCCGAACTGGCGGGCTTTGGCATGAGTGCCGACGCCGGACATATGACCGCTCCCAACATGGACGGCCCGCGTCGTGCAATGGTCAATGCCATGCGCAACGCCGGCGTCACCGGTGACCAGATTGACTACCTGAATGCCCATGGCACTTC
>CAKZJN010000117.1 GCA_936943465.1 uncultured Rhodoferax sp. | reverse complement strand
GTGCAAACACTACGGCGCCAAAGCGGCGGGGATCGTTCAGGCGCAGGGTGCCACGGTCGGTTTCCAGATCAAAGTGGTCATGCTTGCCTGCCGGCGGCAAGGCACTGCCGAACATCACGCTGCCGGACATACCCAAGTGCACCAGCAAGAGGCCATCGGTCAGATCGATTAAAAGGTACTTGCCCCGCCGGCGAACGTCCAGAACCGCCCGTCCCGCTAGCTGGGCAGGTTCCAGCCCCAAGGGCCAGCGCAGGGGTTTGCCCAGTCTGGCCGCCCGAATGGTGGCGCCCTGGATTCCGGCTACAAAGCTCCGTCGCGTTACTTCAACTTCCGGCAGTTCGGGCATAGCTAATTTACGGGTATTCGCAGGCTTTTGGTGTTGGATTATTATGGCCTGATGACTCCTTCCAAGCGACCTCGCTTACCCGCATTTCTGCTGGCCCTGAGCCTGTCTGGCACGGCGGCCTGGGCGCAGCCTGCGCCTCCGAACAACTCCGCACTCAGCAGCAGTTTGATGTACGAGTTGATGCTGGCGGAATTCAGTGCGCAAGGCGGTGACCCGGGCTCGGCTTTTCAGCTGATGCTGAATGCGGCACAAAAAACCCGCTCCGCGCAGCTCTTTGAGCGTGCGGTGGAAATCGCGCTGCGTGCCCGCGCCGGTGATTCGGCACTGCAAGCCGCACAGGCCTGGGCACGCGCCCTGCCCGGCTCCAAAGACGCTGCGCGATACGTACTGCAAATTCTCATTGGTCTGAACAAACTGCCCGAAACGGTAGACGCCATCAAACGCCAGTTGTCTGCCACGCCGGTCGCAGAGCGTGCGGCGGTCATTAGCCAGTTGCCACGGTATTACGTTCGCACCACGGATAAAAAGCTCGCAGCCAAGGTGGTTGAACAGGCCATCGGCGCAGAGACGGGCAACGCCCAAACGGGGCCTGCCGCGCATGCGGCCATAGGGACCATGCGGCTGCTGGCTGGCGACGCTACAGGTGCGCTCGAATCTGCCACCAAGGGTCTAGCGCTCAACCCCAGTGCGGAGGAGCCCGCCCAACTGGCCCTATCCCTAATCGACCCGGCCTTGCCAGCTGCCGAGGCTCTGGTAGTTCGACACCTGTCAGCCAGCACGCGCCCCGAGTTGCGCATGGGCTTTGTCCGCAAGCTGCTTGACGCCCAACGCTACCAGGAGGCCCTGATCCAAACCCGGATCATTACTACAACCGCGCCGGATTACGCAGATGCCTGGCTGATCCTCGGCTCCTTGGTGATGCAGGAGCGCAACCCGGATGAAGCCCGCAAAGCGCTTCAGACCTTTATTCGCCTGCACAAAACCGCAGAAAGCGACTCCGAAACGCCTCAGGAAAAGTCGGTCACACACGCCTATTTTTTGCTGGCCGATATTGCCGAATTCAGCCGGCAGCCTGACGAAGCCCGCCGCTATTTGAGTCTTATTGACAGCCCCCAGGAGAACTTGCGCGTCCAGATTCGGTTGGCCACTCTTCTGGCCCGACAAGGTCAACTCGAAGAAGCACGCGCCCTGATTCGCAAGGCGCCTGAGCTTCAGCCGGGCGACGCCCGGGCCAAGATTTCGGCCGAAGTGCAACTACTGCGCGATCACAAGCAGCACCAGGCGGTGTACGACCTGCTGAAGCAAACACTGGAGACCACGCCCGCCGACCCTGACTTCCAGTACGACCTGGCCATGGCAGCAGAGAAGCTGGACCGGCTCGATGAAATGGAGTCGTTGCTAAAGCAGGTCATCACAACCAAGCCCGATTTTCATCACGCCTACAACGCCCTCGGGTACTCGCTGGCGGATCGCAAACTACGGCTGGAGGAGGCACGCAAGCTGATTCAGAAGGCTTTGGAGTTGGCCCCCAACGATCCCTTCATTCTCGACAGCCTGGGCTGGGTGGAATACCGCAGTGGCAACCTGGCGCAGTCACTTCAGATTTTGCAGGGCGCCTACCAGAGCCGCCCCGACGCGGAAATCGCGGCGCATCTGGGCGAGGTGCTGTGGGTTATGCAGCAGCGCAAGGAGGCGCGCGCGATCTGGGAAGACGGGCTCGCCCAAAACCCCGACAACGACACGCTCAACGAAACCATTAAGCGCCTGAGTACGCCTTGACCGGATTCTCCACGCACGGGATGCGGACCCTCCTGCTGGTTCTGACCCTCCTGCTTTCGGCCTGCGCCAGCCCTTCGCGTCAGCAGGTCCAAACCGTTGGCTCCCATTGGCAGGGCCGGCTGGCCGTCAAGGTCTTCAGCACGCCAGTACAGGCGTTTTCTGCCGATTTCGATCTGCAAGGCAGCCCTGATGCAGGCGAATTGACCCTCATATCCCCGCTGGGCACGACTCTGGCCCGCATGCGTTGGACCCCCTCTACCGCCACGTTGAACGCACAAGGTCAGGACCGGCAATTTGGCTCTATCCAGGAACTGGCGCGTCAAGTGACTGGTGCCGACCTTCCCGTCACCAGCCTTTTTGCCTGGCTCGAAGGGCGCGACGAGGCCGCGGATGGGTGGCAGGTAGACCTGCAGGACCTGGCGCAGGGGCGTATTCAAGCGCGCCATGTGGAAGCCGTGCAGGCTGATCTCAAAATCATTCTGGACCGCTGAAGACAGCATCCCCGCGCAGGGATAATCGCGGCATGCAGTCGCTCTACGACGTTCCGGCTCCGGCCAAGCTCAATCTTTTCTTGCACATCACCGGTCGCCGGGACGATGGCTACCACCTGCTGCAATCGGCCTTCATGCTGATCGACTGGTGCGACACCCTGAACTTCGA